>WJMC01000138.1 GCA_014728145.1 Candidatus Zixiibacteriota bacterium
GGAACATTCCACCTGATGACCCACGCCTTCTTCAAGGCCTGCCTGTTTTTGGGCGCTGGTTCGGTGATCCACGCGGTCCACACCCAGAACATCCATCACATGGGTGGACTCTCGCGTAAGATGAAAATAACTTCGATAACTTTTGTAATAGCTTCGCTGTCAATCGCCGGAATCTTCCCGCTTTCGGGGTTCTGGTCAAAAGATGAAATTATTGCTTCTGCCGAAGGTCACCCGTTTTTCCTGGTGCTGGCAATCGCGGTTGCTTTCATGACGGCGTTTTATATGTTCCGGCTTGTGTTTCTGACCTTCTTTGGAGAGCCCCGAGACCAGAAAGCACACGATCACGCCCATGAGTCTCCGTCGACAATGACCTGGCCGTTGATCATTCTGGCTTTTCTGTCGATCTTTGCCGGATGGGTCGGGATTCCCTGGTTGCCCAAAAACTTCGGCTCTTTCGTGTTAGATTACGGCCATCACGATCATCATGTGCATTTCAACTGGATGCTGGCCGGAATATCGACTGTTGTCGCCGTCAGCGGTATCCTGCTGGCGTACCTGATGTACATTCGCAGGTCGATCTCATCGGAGAAGCTGACACAGCAGTTCAAAGCGATACATACGTTCTTGTTCAATAAATGGTTCTGGGATGAAATTTACGATACGATCGTAATCGGACCGACCTTGTGGGCGGCCGGTTTTTTGGCTGTCTTCGACAAGCTGGTGATCGATGGTATCGTGAACTTCATGGGCAAGTCGACTTTAGTGCTGTCATGGGTATCCAACCTGTTTGACCGCTATGTGGTCGACGGCGCGGTCAACGGGGCGGGTTATGTCACCCGCGGGTTCGGATTATTGTTCTCCCGCTTCCAGACCGGACGAGTATTCAACTATGCCTTCGTGATAGTGCTGGGCGTGGTAGTAATTTTGATCATTAAGTTATTCTAATAGAGACGGTAAACATAAGGAGTGCATGCTTATGGAATCTTTTTCATTCCCGATACTGACTTTGATGATCTTCATTCCGCTGGTGGGGATGATCGTTCTGGCCTTCACAAAGCAATCCCAGTTGACGGCGATTCGCACTATCGCTTCGATTTTCAGCGGTATACCGATGATACTGGCGGTCATCCTGCTTGCCAATTATAATCCTTCAGGTGATTTTCAATTCGTCGAGAAAGTCTCCTGGATTCCGTCTTTGAATATTAACTATTTTCTGGGCGCCGACGGGGTGTCCATGCCGATGCTGGTATTAACTGCACTCCTTTCTTTTATATCGATCGTGGCATCGTTTGGAATCACGCACCGCGCCAAGGAATACTTCATATTCTTTTTGCTTCTGGAAGTTGGTATGATGGGTGTCTTTGCGGCACTCGATTTCTTCCTCTTCTATATCTTCTGGGAAATTATGCTGGTTCCGATGTACTTTTTGATCGGAATCTGGGGCGGGCCTCGTAAGATCTATGCCGCCATTAAGTTCTTTTTGTACACGTTGTTCGGATCGATTTTCATGCTGGTCGGCATCCTGATACTGTATTTCTTCGCAGTCGAACCCGGTTCAGCCGGCGAGGTGGCCCGCAACCTGCATACTCTCGATCTGACAGTTCTGGCCAGCATGGCCCAGAATGAAAACGGCCTCTTTTTGAGAGAAGGCCTCCAGCTTCTGGTCTGGATGTTCTTCTTCATCGCCTTCGCGATTAAAGTCCCGGTCTGGCCGTTCCATACATGGTTGCCCGACGCTCACGTGGAAGCGCCGACTGCGGTTTCAGTCATCCTGGCCGGTGTCCTGTTAAAGATGGGTACCTATGGTCTGCTGAGAATTTCATTTCCGATTCTGCCCTACGGCACCGACTATTTCTCGAAATTCATGGCAGTCCTGGGGGTGATCGGCATTATCTATGGCGCGCTGGTGTCGATGGCACAAAAAGACCTGAAAAAACTGGTGGCTTATTCCTCGGTTTCGCATATGGGCTACTGCCTGCTGGGAATGAGCGTCTTCTCCTATTTCGGTGAGCCGTTTATCGTCGGCATATCCGGCTGTATGTTCCAGATGGTTTCCCATGGCCTGATCACCGGCGCACTGTTCCTTCTGGTCGGGGTAATCTATGACCGGGCTCATACACGCGAGATTGCAGCCTTCGGAGGTCTCTGGACCAAGGTGCCGGTCTACGGCTCCCTGATGACATTCTTCTGCATGGCATCTCTGGGGCTACCGGGCCTGTCCGGGTTTATTTCAGAATTTCTGGTATTCGTGGGAGGTTTCGCCCAGTACAAAGTCCTGACCGGTATCGCGGTTATCGGCGTGGTCCTGACCGCGGGTTACTTCCTGCGCATGATTCAAAAAGTGTTTTTGGGACAGTTCAATGTCAAATGGTCGAATCTGACTGAAATCAATTTCCGCGAGATATTCACAGTCGTGCCACTGGCAATCCTGACCATCATGATCGGTATCTATCCGCGCGTTTTGTCTTACATGATGGATGATACCCTGATGAAGCTGTCTGACAAGATAATTAACGGCGTCAATATCGTTAAGGGGATACTTGGATGAGTTCACTGTACCGTCTCGACCTGATGGTTCCGGAGCTGTTTCTGTTCTGCTGGGCCATCCTGATATTCACTGTCGATCTGTTCATACTCAAAAAGAACAAGACTCCGCTTCTTTATCTTACGCAATTCGGATTTCTGGCTGCCATGGCCCTGGTGGTGATAACTCCCAGTGGGCCGGAACAGGTCTCATTCGGATTCATGTTCTACAATGACAATTTCGCTTCATTTTTCAAGATAGTCTTGCTACTGGCCGGTTTCATGGTGGTCTCGAGTTCTCATGAAACTGTCAAAAAGTATATTACTAATCCGGGCGAATACTTCGGGTTGCTCGCTATCTCTACTGTCGGTATGATGTACCTGGTTTCTGCTACCGAGCTGGTATCACTGTACGTCGCCCTCGAGCTGTCGACCATACCGCTGTTCGTTCTGGCGGCCATTCAGAAGAAGCAGATGAAATCATCCGAGGCTGGGTTAAAATACTTGATTCTGGGAGCGCTGTCTTCCGCTTTCCTTCTGTACGGCATAAGCTTCATCTACGGTATGACCGGTTCAACCGTCCTGGTTGAGGAATCGATCGCCATGCTTCTGAACAGCGGAAAAATTCAGTACGGTATGGTGCTGTCGTTGGTGTTCATCCTGGCCGGTCTGGGTTTCAAACTGGCGGTTGTGCCGTTTCATATGTGGGCTCCGGATGTTTACGAGGGAGCGCCTACGCCGATAACCGCCTATCTTTCAGTGGCCTCCAAAGCCGCGGCCCTGGCCGCTCTGGCGCGCATCATCTATGGTGTTTATACTGTCGGCACAGCCTCTGACCATTGGGGCCTCCTGATCGCTGTTCTGGCATCGCTGGCAATGATTATCGGCAATGTAGCCGCTATCCTGCAAAACAATATCAAACGCATGCTGGCTTATTCATCGATTGCCCAGGCAGGCTATATCCTGGTCGGCTTCGTCGCCGCCTCGCAACTAGGGATTTCCAGCATTTCGATTTACATATTCGCCTATCTGTTTGCCAACCTGGGAGCGTTTGCGGTCGTAATCGCCGCCGGCCATAAACTTGAAAGCGATCAAATCAAAGATTATGGCGCCCTGGTTAAAAAATCACCGTTTTTAGCGGCCTGCCTGACCGTGTTTTTGCTGAGCCTGGCGGGTATTCCACCCCTGGCCGGTTTTATCGCTAAATACCGGGTTTTCATGGCGGCGATCGAGAATGGAAACTACTTCTGGCTGGTCATGATCGCTGTCGCGACCTCGGTGGTTTCGATATTTTACTATGTTCGCGTAGTCAAGGAAATGTTTATAACCGAAAAGAGCCCGCTCGACAAGGAAGGTGAAACTCCGGCCCGCTGGCAGTTGTCCTCACCGGTAACCGTCGCTATCTTGATCGGGCTGATCGGTACACTCATCGTAGGGATATACCCACAGCCGTTTTTGGATCTGGCCGACACTGTCACTCAGTCTTTTGTCTATTGATCTTGACATCGTCAAAGCGATGGTTTTATTACGGCTGGATGACGTTATGAATCACAATGAACTGACTGATATATCGCATGGCTGGCCGGCAACCGGCAGGCTGATAATTTATCCCGCATTGCTTATTCAATCAGGTAATTGCTACCTGATTTTATTTTACCGGATGGTAATAGACCCGGATTATCATCGCTATTACAATATCGCCTCCGGCAGGATGGTTGACAGCAGAAAATTTTTCTCACGAATTGGTGTCTCGATAATCGATCAATTTACTTTACCCGAGCGGAATCCGGCCGATAATAAAACAGGGGTCGAAATTTGAGTATGAAACTCAGCCAGCTTTTAGACAGGGATCTGATTGTGCCTGATCTGAAGGCACGAATCAAATACGAGGCGATTACTGAAATCCTCAACCAGATAATCGGCAAGTACCCTTTTCTAAACCAGAGAATCATCACCGAGAGAATCATCGAACGAGAAAAGATCGAGGATACTTCCTACGGTCGCGGATTCGCCTTTCCCCATGCCCGTACAGACGCGGTCGACCGTATGTATATTGCCCTGGGAATCTCCAAGCAGGGTCTCGAGGACCGCACCTCCGACAACCAGAAGCTGCACGTGGTCTGCCTGATGCTGACTCCCTCTAAAATTTCCAAAAGCTATCTGCAGACCCTTTCGGCTTTTGCCAACCTGGCCCGTACACCGGGCCACACCGAGAAGCTTTTGACTTCTCGCGGGGTCGATGATATCATGGGGGTAATCGACGACAGCGGTGTTGAAATCAAGCGTGAGCTGACGGTTTCGGACGTGATGAAGCGCGATGTGGTCACGGTCAATCCGGACTGCAGTTTGAAGGAAGTCGCCAATGTTCTCTTCGAGCACCGTATCTCCGGCATCATCGTTATCGATGATGATGATATAGTGGTTGGTATGATCGACAACCGCCAGCTTGTCAAGGCCGCCCTGCCCGATTACCAGTCATTGATTTCCAACCTGGCGATGTCCTACGATTCCGAATCGTTCGAAAATATCCTTCGGACCGAGGAGGATGTCAAAGTATCGCAATTGATGGATACCAATGTCGAGACACTGGGCGAAAACACTTCCGTGGTCGAAGCGGCCGCGCTGATGCTTTTCAAAGACCTCCGAAGGGTGCCGATCGTCATCGGCAAAAAACTGATCGGCGTAATCACGATTTCTGATATAGTCTCCAAAATTATCCGCGGTTAATCAGCTTCCGTTCATTTCATCCGATTTATTTTGTAATCGCCAAAAATTCTTTGTATATAGCGATCGTTTGTGGATTCTGATATGCTGATGATAATTATATACATACTTTCAGGCGGTGTCCTGCTCTATTTCGGCGGTGAATGGCTGGTGAGCGGATCTTCATCTTTTGCTCTTCGGCGGGGTGTCTCCAAGCTGATCATCGGACTGACGATTGTCGCTTTCGGCACTTCTGCTCCCGAACTGTTTATCTCCAGCGTGGCCGCCTTCAAGGGCAGTGCCTCGATTTCTATCGGCAATATCATAGGTTCCAATATCGCCAATATAGGACTGATACTCGGCTTCTCCGCACTCATATTTCCACCTCAGGTATCGGCAGTTTCAATCAAGTTCCAGGTGCCGTTCGCTATCGGGGTGGCGATTTTACTGCTGTTGCTTTCGCTGAACAGCTTAATCGGACCGATCGATTCTCTCGTGTTTTTGGCAGGCTTTGTATTCTTCAACCTTTACTGCGTGAAGAAGTCCCGTGAGGGCGTGATCAAAGTCGAAACCGAGGTCTCCGGTGTTTTGCGCAGTCGTTTCCACGATTACCTGTTCGTAATACTGGGCCTTTTGGCACTCCCGGCCGGATCGGAACTGTTCGTGCGCGGGGCTATCGACCTGGCGCGTTTGATCGGTGTTTCCGAATTCATGATCGGCCTCTCACTCGTGGCTTTGGGGACTTCACTGCCGGAACTGGCTACCTCGATCGTGGCCGCCGTACGCAAGGAATCTGATATCGTGGTCGGCAATGTGATCGGATCGTGCATTTTCAACATCCTGCTGGTAATGGGTGTGGTCGGGCTGATCAAGCCGGTCAGAGTCCCCACAGAATCACTGTATATCGATATTCCGCTTATGATCGTGATTACTATAGCCCTCTATCCGATGTTTTCTTCGGGCAGGAAAGTCAGTCGGCTGGAAGGAGTAATGCTGCTTTCGGTGTATGTCGGATACATCGTGTTTGTTGCCCTTAGAGGATAATAAATTATTCTCCCATAAGCATTTACATCTTCACAAAAATACCGATATTATCAGTGAATAACTCTGTTACGCAGGTGTATCTATTCTGAGATGAACAGGTTTTTGAAAATATCATGGTTTGGGCTGATGGGATTAATGACAGTTCAGATCCTGTTTCATTATCCCGAACTGCCCCAGAGAATGGCCTCCCATTTCGATTTCAGCGGAAAGCCGGATGACTGGATGGATAAGACTACCTTTTTTGTAGTCTGGATCGCTATGCTGGCGTTTATGAACCTTATGGTTCCGCTGGTTAACTGGTTAATGAAGAAAGCTCCCCGCTCTTTGATCAATGTGCCAAACAAAGAAATCTGGATGGGAACTGAAAGCAATCTCAAAAAGCTGTCTAAAATCCTGGAAAACACGATGCTTATGATGATCCTGGGAGTGGATCTGATCTTTCTCTATGCACTGCAACATACCTATGAGTACAACACTACTGGACAGGCTGAACTTATGACAGGCTTCTTAATCGTAATGATTGTGGTTGTGATGATTATACCGCTGGTTTACCTGTTCAGGGCTCTCAGAGTCACCCCGGAAATACGCCGTCGCTACGAACTTGAAAAAGCCCGACAGTCGAGCGAATAAAAAAACCGGGCAAACCAACTGGTCCGCCCGGTTAAATAATCGCACATCAATCAGTTTTTCTTTTTGAATTTCTCCATAAATTCGGCCAGTTTTTCCGCGCCCTTGAGCGGGAAAGCGTTGTACATCGAAGCTCGAATACCACCCACCGAACGATGGCCCTTGAGGCCGTGCAGGCCTTTTTCCTTGGCCTTGGCGATGAATTTCTTTTCGAGCTCTTCGTTTTCCATGCGCATGGTGAGGTTCATGATCGAACGATCCTTGACTTCTGCGGTACCCTTGTAGTAACCGTCGGAGTTGTCCATGGCCTCGTAAATCATGCCCGCTTTTTTGCGGTTGATCTCCTCGACTTTCTCCAGACCGCCCTGTTTTTTAACCCAATCCAGCACAAGTTTAACCATGTAAATCGGGAAAACCGGCGGGGTGTTGAAAAGGGAATTCTTCTTGATATGGGTGCCGTAGGAAAGCATGGTCGGCAGACCCTCTTTGGCCTTGGCCGCGAAATCCTCGCGCATCAAAATAACAGTCACGCCCGACGGTCCCAGATTCTTCTGCGCGCCGGCATAGATCATGGCAAACTTACTGACATCAAACTTGTAACTGAGTATGTCGGAAGACATATCCGCCACCAGCGGAGTTGCGCCTGTATCCGGGAAATTGTGCCACTGCGTGCCCTTGATGGTGTTATTGGTAGTGATGTGCAGGTAGGCCGCGCCATCGGTAAGGTTGTAGTTTTCCGGGATATAACAGAAATTCTTGTCCTCAGAAGATGCTATCACATTGCCTTTGGCAATGATATCAGCTTCCTTGATTGCCTTGGTCGACCAGGTACCGGTGTTGATATAATCAGCTGAACCGCCGTCCCCAATGAAATTCATCGGGATCATGGCAAACTGCAGGCTGGCGCCGCCGCCCATAAAGAGGATATGGTAATTATCCGGAATCCCCAGAAGCTCCTTGAAAAGAGCCTGGGCATCGGCCAGCACACCCTCGAATTCGGGCGAGCGATGTGAGGTCTCGATGATCGACATTCCGGTATCGCGATAATCAAGAAATTCTTTTTTAGCTTTTTCGAGCGCATCCAGCGGAAGAGTCGCCGGGCCGGGATTGAAATTGTACACTCTGTCTGACATGGTGCACCTCTTGTTTTAAATGTTAATCAAGCTTGCCATCGACAAACTTTCCGATCAATTCCTCGATAATATCACCTATACGAAGCAGGTTTTCTTTTGTGGACGCTCCGATATGCGGAGTCAGAACCGTGTTGGGAGCATCGGTCAGGGGTGTGCTCTCGGGCGGATCCGAATACCAGACGTCGTTGCCATAGCCCGCGATCTTGCCCGACTTGAGAGCCTCGGCCACATCTTCTTCAGCCACGGTCTTACCGCGACCGGTATTGACGATATAGACGCCGTCTTTCATCTTGGCGATCATGTCCTTGTTGACGATGCCTTTAGTCTCGTCAGTCAGGGGCAGATTGAGAGAGAGATAGTCGCAACGCCCCAGCATACCGCCCATATCGGTCTGCATCTCCATCAACTCATGGGTCGTGACAAACGGATCGCATCCCAGAACCGTCATGCCAAAACAGCGCGCGCGACGGGCGACCTCGGTGCCGATACGACCGCATCCGATGATCCCCAGGGTCTTGCCATAGAGTTCGGTGCGCTTAAGCTGTTTTTTAGCCCACTCGCCTTTTTTCATAGTGTTATCACCTTTGACGATATTATGGGGCATAGCCATCATCAGGGCCATAGCCAGTTCAGCTACCGCGATCGAGGATGCCGCGGCGGTATTATAAACTTTTACACCTTTGGTCTTGGCGTATTCAAGATCGATATTGTCGAGCCCCACGCCACCCCTTATGATAAGCTTCAGGTTCGTGGCGGAATCGATATACTCTTTGGTGCATTTGGTCTTGGAGCGCACCAAAACCACATCAGCTTCGGCCAGCTGAGACTTGTCATCGGTAACCTCGCCGAATTTCGACAGCTTGTCAGGAAGCCCGGGATCGAAAGCATCGGAAATCAATATCTTCATGATCATCTCCTGTATCTTTATTTATCTTTGCTCTCTAAAGCAGATGACTGACCATACCGCTTCTCAGTTTTGGTTCAAACCAGGTCGACTTGGGTGGCATCACCTTGCCGGCGTCGGCCACATCGATCAACCTCTCGACAGAAGTCGGGTACAATGAGAAAGCCACTGCGAATTTGCCGGAGTCAACCAGGCGCTTGAGTTCTGAGTTGCCACGGATTCCGCCCACAAATTCGATACGCGGATCGGTTCGGGGATCGCCGATACCCAGCACCGGTTCTAAAAGGTTGGTCATCAGTATATTGACATCCAATGCCTCAAGTACGCTGTTGATCATGAAAGTGCCCGGCCTGGGGGTCAGCATATACCAGTCCCCGTCGAGATACATACCGAATTCATGTTCGTTTTCAATGGAAACGGTCTTATCGAGCTTGTCGCAGTTGAATTTCTCGCCGACTTTCTGCAGAAATGTATCCTTGTCGAGATCATTCAGATCGGTTACCACACGATTGTATGGCAGTATCTTCAGCTGGTTGTCGGGGAAAATCACTGACAGAATCCAGTTGTAAGGTTCATCTCCGGTATGCTTCGAGTCTTTTTCTTTGCGCAGTTTACAGACATTGGAGGCGGAGGCTGTGCGGTGATGGCCGTCGGCGATGTAGGTAGCCTCGAGCTTTTTAAAGGCATCGACCACACGCTGATTGAAATCCGTATCATCGACTACCCAGAGCTGATGGGTTACCTCATCGGGAGTTGTGAAATTGATCAGCGGTTCTTCCGAAGTTGCCTCCTCCAAAAGACCATCCAGGATCGGTTGATGCTTGTAGAGCAAAAACACGGGCCCCACCTGGGCGTTCATGACATCGATCAGCTTAGTACGGTCGGCCTCTTTTTTGGGGCGGGTGAATTCATGCTTTTTGATTCGTCCCTGGTCGTAATCTTTGACCGATGAAAGACAGAAATATCCGGTCTGGGTATGTCCTTTCCAGACCTGGCGATAGATATAAAGCGAATCCTGATTATCCTGGACCAGTATTCCCTCTTCGATAAAGCGTTTGAGATTGTCACGGCCGGTTTGATAGACCAGATCGTCGTAAGGGTCAGTTCCCTCCGGCAGATCGATTTCCGGTTTATTGATATGTAAAAACGTATACCTGTTTTCGCCGGCCATGGTGCGGGCTTCCTCCGATGAGAGAACATCGTAAGGTGGAGCCGCCACCTGTTCCGCCAGTTCAACTTTTGGCCTGAGTCCCTTAAATGGTCTAATCGTAATCATAGCATCCCCTAAAGCTTGTCGACCTCCTGAAAGTAGAGATATATTTCCTTAAATCAGGCTGAAATTTAAGCATTTCGCCTCAAATTGCAAGTGATAAGTTTGCCGGTTTTGTGTAAAATAGCTGTTGAATTTTGGCCCGGATTAAATTATTTTCGTTTGATTAAGTGGGAGAATTTATATGCATAACATGACGCCTAAGAAGATGTTTTTAACCCGCGGTGTGGGGATTCATAAAGAAAAACTGAATTCATTTGAACTCGCGTTGCGCGATGCAAATATCGCCATGTACAATCTGGTCACGGTCTCCTCGATTCTTCCGCCCGGAGCAAGAATTATCCCCAAGAATGAGGGACTCAGCCTCCTCGAACCGGGTCAGGTAGTCTATGCGGTCATGAGCCGTAACTCCACCGATGAGCCTAATCGCCTGATTTCAGCCTCAGTGGGAGTTGCAATTCCACAGGATCGTAAACAGTACGGTTACCTGTCCGAGCATCATGCCTACGGCTGGACCGGCCGTCATGCCGGCGATTATGCCGAGGACCTTGCGGTTGATATGCTCGCCACTACTATGGGACTGAAAATCAACCTGGATAAGAGCTGGGATGAAAACCGCGAAATCTGGAAAGTTCAGGGCAAGATTATCCGTACACGCAATTCTACTCAATCCGCAAAGGGTCATAAGTCCGGTAGCTGGACAACCGTAGTAGCCGCCGCCATCATGATTCTATAATCCGGGAGGGAAGAGATTGAAGAAATACCTCGATACGCCTACACAACCATTCGAAGTCGATAAAAACTCCGATGTCTCCGATCTCCTCGAAAATATGAAAAAGATATCGTTTCAGGGTCGTACCCTGGCGCAGACATATTCGATCTGGAAAAAGATGTTATCAGAGAAAACTTTGATCTTTCTGGGATTGTCGGGCGCTATGGTACCCGCCGGGATGCGCGAAATTTTGGTCTACCTGATCAAGAATCGATTCATCGACTGCCTGGTTTCTACCGGGGCCAACCTGTTTCACGACGCCCATGAGTCCATGGGGCATCACCACTATATAGGCAGTCATCTGGTCAATGACACGGCATTATTCGAACAAAAAGTGGACCGCATTTATGACACCTTTGCCGATGAAGATGAATTCCGCAAGCTGGAAAAACATATCGACGACTGGGCCCATTCCAATCTCGATCTGTCTCGCGCGTATACCACACGTGAATTCTTCTATCTCTGGGGCGAGTATCTCAATAGCGTCAAAAAGCAGGACGGTATCTTGACTTCCTGCTATGAAGCAAATGTCCCGATCTACTGTCCTTCGATCGCGGATTCCTCTTACGGTATTGCACTGGCTGAACGCTTTAAGCGTGGTGGCAGAGTAGTCTTTTTCGATGTCATCGGCGATGTCGAGGAAACCGCTCTTCTGGCAGCCGAGGCACCCCAGACCGGGGTTGTATATTTAGGCGGTGGCGTACCGAAAAACTTCATCCAGCAGGCCGAAGTGACAGCGATAATCCATCTCGGCTTCGACTCCCCCGGGCACAGATACGCGATCCAGGTTACCACCGACGCTCCCCACTGGGGGGGATTGTCGGGATGCACTTTCGATGAAGCGGAATCCTGGGGCAAAATCGCCGAAGAAGCGGAAACTGTCACCTGCTACGCCGATGTTACCATCGCCCTCCCGATCCTGGCCACAGCACTGGCGCAGGGCGCAGAAGATATTGCCAGAAAGAGAAGCAAACCAGGTTTCTCAATGGGCAAAAAACTCGAGTTCAGCTACTGATTATGGCCGGCTTCTGCGGACATCAATTCAATTTTCTGGGGCTTTCCGATGATGAATCAGTTTATGATAAGTCACGCTTCGTGATACTTCCGGTACCCTATGAACAGACCACCACTTTTGGCAAGGGAACTGCCGACGGCCCGCGCGCGATAATATCCGCCTCACACGAGGTCGAGCTGTTCGATGATGAGCTACTGAGTGAACCATACCATGCCGGGATTCATACTCTGCCCGAAATGGAAATTACCGCATCCGGCCCCGAAAAGATGACAGAATCAATCTACAAGAATTCATTGCCACTGATCGAAAACGGCAAGATCATCTGTATGCTGGGAGGCGAACACTCGATATCGTCAGGCCTTGTTCAGGCATACCATGAAAAGTATCCGAGTCTTTCGGTTTTGCAATTCGACGCTCATGCTGACCTGCGTGAGACGTACCAGGGTCAGAGGTTTTCTCATGCCTGCGCGATGAAGCGGATTCGGGATTATGTGGATAAAACCGCTGGAATCGGAATCCGCAATTACTCGAAAGAGGAGTATGAGCTTATCCAGAAGGATAATATTCCGATTGTGTCCGGATCAGAACTGGATATGCCTGACAAATGGCTGGATGATATTCTCAGCTATCTCACTGATGATATCTATATAACTATCGACTGCGACTTTTTTGATCCCTCCCTCATGCCCGGGGTCGGCACTCCCGAACCGGGTGGTGGCAGATGGTATCCGACATTGAATATCCTCAAAGCGGTGGCAAAACGCAAGAACATAGTCGGTTTCGATGTGGTCGAACTGATGCCGATTCCCGGCAGTTTAGTCTCCGAATTTACCGCCGCCAGGTTAATCTACAAGCTGATCGGATATATCACAGAGCTGTAAGTCCAATCTCGCTTCTGAGATTTAAAGTCGATTTTTATGGCAAATTGCAGTCTCCCGACTAAGGCCGAACGCTCAAGACGTGCTATAACGAATCCGGGCTTTGCAGATCTTCTATATTACAAGCATGGCTCAAACCTTTAGGTAGATTCGAACCATCGAAAACATCAAACTGCGGAGAGAGTTCTGTTTTATGGAGAATCTGATTCAATTTGCCAGGACCGGTTTGAGCATTTCATGTTCCTCGGTCGCTACCTGCCCCATGACATCCTCGATCACTCCGCCGAAGAGCTTGCTCATCAAACCGATATTCATGGCTGAGATCATAACCTCACCGGAAGCGGTCTCATAGACTCCAACGCGACAGGGCATCATAGCAGTAACCTTCTTGCGCTCATCGGAGGATAATATCTTATGGGCATGTTCCGGCTGACATAACGAAACCACCTTCAGCTTAAGTATATCCGTGGTGTAACCGTCCTCGGCCAGGCTCTTCTGCAGGTCATAAATTTTTGGTACCTTCCAGCCCTTTTCGAGAGCGCTCTGTTTGATATGGTCTACAGTCTGTTCGAAATCGAGTTTGCTCTTCTGCACTGTCAGCATCATCTTCGGCATAAACATTTTAACGCCAATTAAAGTTAATCCGATGCCGAGCACGAACCCTGTCAGCAGAATCAAAATCTTCATGTTATTCACCTCATAAATTTGTGCTTTTACTGTTTAGATTGATTCAGGCGGGAAAGGATTCAAAGATTATTCGATGCGATTCCCGGTGGAGTCAAAGAAATGGCAGTCGGCTGGGCTAAAATATAGTGAGACTTCAGTTTCCGCTGAAAACTCAACCGGCTTATCGGTCTTGACCCGGAGCTCCTGATCGCCAAGTCGGGCAAAAATTATGTATTTATCTCCGGCGAATTCAGAATAATAGGCTTTCGCTTTCATCAGCAGGTCATCATTGTGAGAATTCAGATGAATTTTTTCGGGACGGATTCCGAGTGTTACTTCAGAAGATTTAAGCTTATCCATAATCTCAGCAGGAAACCTCAAAACTGATTCCGCTGAAACCCGGACCCCATCGGAAGACACATTACCAGCCAGCAGGTTCATCCGTGGACTGCCCACAAATCCGGCGCAGAAGAGGTTTGCTGGTTTGTCGTAGATCTCCCGGGGATCACCGACTTGCTGTAATCTGCCGTCGTAGAGAATCGCAATCCTGTGCCCGAGAGATAGTGCCTCCTCCTGGTCATGGGTGACATAGATCATTGTGGCTGACAACTCCCTCTGCAGGCGGGCGATTTCGGCCCTGGTCGAGATACGCAGTTTTGCATCCAGGTTGGAAAGAGGCTCATCGAACAAAAACACCTCCGGCTGGCGTACCAATGCCCGCCCCAGGGCAACCCGTTGACGCTGTCCGCCGGAGAGGGTTTTGGGTTTACGAGGCAGGAGTTCGCTCAATCCCAGAAGTTCAGCCTGCCTGATTACTATCCGTTCGATTTCCGACTTGTCCATCTTCCTGATTTTGAGCGGAAACGCCAGGTTGTCATAGATCGTCATATGCGGATAAAGTGCGTAGTTCTGGAATACCATGGCAACATTGCGATCCTTGGGCGCGACATGGTTGACCTGGCGTCCGGAGATAAACATCTGGCCTGAATCGATCTCCTCCAGGCCAGCAATCAGCCTCAGGACTGTCGACTTGCCACATCCCGAGGGACCGAGTAGAACGAATAGCTCACTTTCGGCGATCTCAAGGTCTAATTTTTCGACAACCCGCGTCTCACCAAAAGCCTTGCTGACCTGTTTCATTACAAGTTTCGCCATACATTCAAGAAACCAATTGCAGGCCCTGTTTTCAACAACAATCACGCCATTTTAATAATGTTTTTGCTTTATCCTGCTTCGATCGATTTTATATTGATAGTTGAGAGTATACTAACCTGAAAGGATGCAATCATGACAGATATTCCGGAACATATATTCAAAGCATACGACATCAGGGGTATTTACGGCCAGGATTTGACCGATGAAACCGCCTACCTGTTCGGGCGGGGCCTGGTACAATACCTCAACGCCTCGGCTGTCGCAGTGGGAAGGGATATGCGTGTATCATCTCCAAAACTGGCGGAAAGCCTCATGAAAGGGATCATAGACCAGGGTGCAAACGCCTCTGACCTGGGTGAAATATCGACTGACAGCCTCTATTTCGCGGTGGGAAAATTCGGCTACCCGGCCGGTGTCATGATCACCGCCTCGCATAATCCGTCGGAATACAACGGACTTAAAGTCTGCCGTGAAAATGCTGAACCGCTGTCGGGCGAAGGAGGTCTCAGGCAGATTCGCGAATTAATGATAAAGGGCTTTCGTGATTCCAGTTACACCGGCAAGCAGACTGAACGAGATATCCTGCCCGAGTTCGCAGAGCATGTGCTCAGTTTCATTGATCCGGCCAAAGTCAAACCTTTCAAGCTCGCCATCGACGCCGGCAACGGTATGGCCGGAAAGATCCTGCCACCTGTGTTCGAAAAGCTCAAATGCGAGGTCACGCCGATGTACTTCGAACCGGACGGCAGTTTTCCAAATCATCCGGCCAACCCGATCGAACCGGAAAACATCAAGGACTTGCAGGAAAAAGTCAGGCAGACCGGAGCCGATTTGGGTGCCGCTTTCGACGGCGATGCGGATCGTGTATTTTTGATTGACGAAAACGCGCGTCCGTTAGGGGGCGACATGATTACGGCACTGGTGGCCCGCAACCTGCTCAAAAAAGAGCCGGGCGCGACTGTTTTATACAACCTGATCTGCTCCAAAACGGTACCCGAAACTATCGAGAAGCTGGGCGGTACCGCGATTCGTACCCGGGTCGGTCATGCTCTCATCAAACCATTGATGAAAGAACACAACGCTGTCTTCGGGGGAGAACATTCCGGTCATTTCTATTTCCGCAACAATTATTTTGCAGACTCCGGCCTGATCGCCCTGCTGGTATGCCTCGAGTTGTTATCTCTGGAAAATAAATTACTGTCGGAGTTGGTCAAAGAGATCGATCCCTATGTCCGCTCGGGTGAAATCAACAGTAAAGTCAAGAACATCCCGGCTACCCTGGAAAAAATCAAGAGCCATTTCAGTGATTTAAAGATCGATGAGCTCGATGGTATCACGGTCGAGGGTGAGGATTTCTGGTTTAACGTTCGTCCCTCCAATACAGAGCCCCTGTTGAGGCTCAACCTGGAGGCGAACAGCTCCGAAATCCTGAAGGCGAAAGTGGCTGAGGTGCTTGAAATTATCCGCGGATAGTGAACTTTTTCCGCTCTTCTGCCGATTATTGTACTAAAGGGGCTTGAAGAGAAAATGACTGCTGGTAATAAAAAACATACGATTTTGATCATCGATGATGATCCGAATCTTTTGCGCCTGATGCATGACACCCTCGAGGCTATCGGTTACTCGCCGATTTCGCTCTCGAATGGTCACAAGGCACTCGAGCTTGTCAAACGCAACGAGATCGACCTGGTGATCGCCGATATCAGCATGCCGGAGATGGACGGCCTGCAGATTCTCCAGCGCGTAAAGCAACACAATCCCGACCTTCCTGTGATGCTGATCACCGGTGTAAACATGAACAATATCAAAGATCGCGTCTACCAGTACGGCGCTGACGCTTTTCTCGATAAACCATTTCGTATCTCGCGCATTGAGGAACTCCTCGAATCACTTCTTTCCGGTCAGAAACAGAGAGCTAAAGTGCTGGTAGTCGATGATAATAAAGATTTCCGCTCTGTTTTGGCCGCACAACTGGAAGAACTCGGTTTCCGGGTCTATGAGGCCGAAGACGGCCATGAAGCGCTTGAAAAGATGTCCCGGGATCATATCCACTCGGTGATTGCAGACCTGAAGATGCCTAAATTAAACGGTGCCGATCTTGCCAGGAAACTGAAATCAGCTTCGCCTTTCACTCACGTTATACTGATCTCAGGTGAAAATGTATCACCCGAGGACCGGGAAATGATGAAATCTTTCGCCGATGCGTTTCTGCCAAAACCATTCCGGGTGGAAGAGATAAAGAACATGCTGGAAGGTTTTACAAACCATCCCCCCGGAATTCATTCTCCAGAATTCAAGGCCTGATCTTTCTGGCTCATAACCACGCAACCGGTTCCCCCTCCACCCGGTGGACATACTGAGTCAAGCGCAATTCCCGTTTAGCATGAACTTTTTGGATCAAGATAAGCCGAGAAAGTCCCGGTTCGGTAATCTCTATTTGATAGAACATAATTCTCTCCGTTGTCAGAGTAGTCCATGCATCTCTATTCATAGTCATTACCCATCCCGCATGTAGTTGCAGTAACCATATGCGGTAAATCCGAATAATCGTAAACATCGATTGCTTTGCGGTTATCGCAGTCCTCTCCTTCCGCAAATACGTTGAGAGTGAATACCACTAACAGCGCGAAAACATGACAGAAAAATCTCACGTTCTACCATCCACTGATAAAATTTACATAAACACATGGTGTGCTGACACGCACCCTCAGATAACATTTGCTCTTCACTGTCAAAAGTCAACAAATTTGACCAGTTTGCTGTTAATTCGATATGCAGTTGGGTATTATATGCGAAGGGGATTCTCGATTTTAGGATTTGACTTTTGCCTGACGTATCTTAAATTAACGTAATTTCAAAAAATCGGCAGGAGGATTTATGGGACTCACATTAGCTTACAAAATCTTAAAAAAACATCTTGTCGACGGCGAACTTTGCGCCGGCAAGGAAATCGGAATAAAAATTGATCAGACTCTGACGCAGGACGCCACCGGTACTATGGCTTACCTGCAGTTTGAAGCGCTCGGGCTCAAGCAGGTCAAAACCAAACGTTCGGTCTCATACGTCGACCACAACACCCTGCAATCCGGATTCGAGAACGCGGATGATCACCGCTACCTGCAGTCGGTCGCTAAAAAGTACGGGATCATGTTTTCAAAGCCGGGCAACGGTATCTGTCACCAGGTTCACCTGGAACGCTTCGCTGTACCGGGCATGACACTTCTGGGATCGGATTCTCATACTCCGACCGCCGGAGGCCTGGGTATGATCGCGATCGGCGCGGGTGGCCTGGATGTCGCCGTAGCGATGGGAGGCGGGCCCTTTTACCTGCCCTGCCCCAAAGTTGTAGGTGTAAAACTGACCGGCAAACTTCAGTCCTGGGTGACCGCCAAGGATATCATCCTCAAGGTCCTGAAGGAACTCACTGTCAAAGGTGGTGTCGGTAATATCATCGAATACCACGGCCCCGGCGTCAAACACCTGAGCGTGCCCGAACGCGCCACGATCACCAATATGGGAGCGGAACTGGGCGCGACAACTTCGGTCTTCCCGTCAGATGAAACCACACGAAAATTCCTGGCCGCCCAGGAACGTGAGAAATCCTACAAGGAAATGACTGCCGATAAAAATTGTGAATACGACAAACTGCTTGAAATCGATCTGGATAAACTCGAGCCGCTGATTGCCCAGCCTCATTCTCCGGATAATGTGGTCGAGGTTAAAAAGATCGCCGGCACACCGGTTCACCAGGTCTGTATTGGTTCCTGCACAAATTCATCTATCAAGGACTTGCGCACTGTCGGTAAAGTGCTTGAAGACAAGAAGGTTGCCGAGGAAGTTTCGCTTACGATTTCGCCCGGATCCAAGCAGGTCTTTACCATGGTGGCCGAGGACGGCTCGATGGCTAAAATGATCTCTGCCGGCGCACGTATTCTGGAATCTGCCTGCGGACCATGTATCGGTATGGGTCAGTCACCGCCCTCGGGAGGTGTCTCGGTCAGGTCGTTTAACCGCAACTTCGTCGGACGTTCCGGTACCAAGGATGCCCAGGTCTACCTGGCCTCGCCCGAGGTCTGTGTGGCGACCGCGATCAAAGGCAAGATCACCGATCCCCGCAAACTGGGCGACCAGCCACGGGTCACGATGCCGAAGAAATTCAAGATAGACGATCGTAATATTGTCAAGCCCTCGAAGAAACCGGACACGGTCGAAATCGAGCGCGGTCCGAATATTGCTCCACTGCCGACCCGCGGTCCCCTGGAGGACACGATCAAGACGAAACTTCTGCTTCACTTAGAGGATAATATAACCACCGATCATATCATGCCGGCCGGGGCCAAAATTCTGCCTTTGAGGTCGAATATTCCGGCTATCAGCGAATATGTTTTCTTCTATGTCGACCAGGACTTCTCACGCAAAGCCAAGGAAGCCAAAGCATCAGCGGTCGTCGGAGGTGAGAACTACGGCCAGGGCTCCTCGCGTGAGCATGCCGCTTTGGCCCCGATGTATCTCGGTGTTAAATTCGTAATCGCCAAATCATTCGCCCGGATTCATAAGACTAATCTTGTCAATTTCGGTATTCTCCCGTTGACGTTCAAGAACGCGGCCGACTATGATCGTCTCAAAGCTGGTGACGAACTGGTGATTACTGATATCATTAAAAAGCTCGACAAGCGCGAAGATCTCACGGTCGAAAACAAGACTCAGGGCGCAAGCTTTGAGGTCAGCTACGACCTCTCCGACAGGCAAATCGAACTGCTCAAGGCCGGAGGTCTCTTGAATTACACGAAAAAAACGCAGGTTAAGTGATGGTTTTTGATTCCAAACAAACACCGTACTATGAAAAGCATCGTGAAGCCGGAGCTAAAATAGTGGATTTTGCCGGTTACCTGATGCCGATCTCTTATAAATCTATTAAAGACGAGCATCTGCGTGTCCGCAACTCGGTCGGAATGTTCGATCTATCCCACATGGGAGAGTTCAAGGTCTCCGGATCAGACGCGCTCGATTTTCTTCAAAGACTTACCGTCAACGATGTATCCGCTCTCGCCGTCAACCAGGTGCACTACACCTGCATGTGCTACCCCGAGGGTGGAATAGTCGACGATCTTTTGATTTACAATCGAGGTGATCATTATATCATGGTGGTCAATGCCGCCTGCCTGGATAAGGACCTTGAATGGATCAAGCATAACCTGGAAGGTGACGTAAAAGTCGATAATCTCTCCGATCAGACGGGCCTGCTCGCTATTCAGGGTCCTGACGCAGAAAAGGTTCTGGCTAAGATGACCGACTGCGATCTTTCCAAACTCGGCTTTTACTGGTCAGAGACAACCTCTATTGCCGGCGAAGAAGTGCTCTTCAGCCGTACAGGCTACACAGGCGAGGACGGTTTTGAAATTTATCACAAACCTGAAATCGGTGACAAGTTGTGGGAGTCTGCTCTCGAAGCCGGTTCAGAGTTTAAAATTGAGCCAATCGGGCTGGGTGCGCGCGATTCACTGCGCCTGGAAATGAAATACCTTCTTTATGGCAACGATATGGATCAAGACACAAACCCGATCGAGGCCGGGCTGTCCTGGATTGTAAAAATCGATAAAGGAGACTTCATCGGCCGCGAAGCGATCCAGAAAGTCAAGCAGGAAAAACCATCCCGCAAGCTGGTCGCATTCGTATTACAGGAGAAGGGCATCCCGCGCCAGGGCTACTCGATCTTCCGCGACGGCGAGGAAGTTGGAAAGGTCACTTCAGGAATCTTTTCACCCTGTCTCGAACAGGGTATCGGTCTGGGTTATGTACCCCGCAAGATATCGAAGTCGGGCAACAGCATTGAAATCGATATACGGGGCAAAAAAGTCGCCGCAAAAGTGGTCAAACCGCCGTTCTACAAGGAAGGATCGCACAAGTAGATGAAACTTCGACTGTTTTTCACGCCCAATGGTTTAACTGAGGACCAGATCCTCGGGCGGACCACGGTGGTTATAGATGTGTTGAGAGCGACCAGCGTAGCGGCGGTCGCTCTCAAAAACGGCGCACGGGAAATCATCCCGGTGGCGACACTGGGTGATGCGTCCGGGATGCGCGCTAAGCTGGATCCTTCCATGGTGGTTCTGGGTGGTGAACGCGACGGCCGGAAAGTCGAAGGTTTCGATCTGGGCAACTCACCTTTTGAATATGGCCCTGAAAGAATCGAAAAGAAATCGATCGTTCTGGCAACCACGAACGGTTCCGCGGCTCTCCTGATAGGCTCAGAGGGCGATCATTGCCTGGCCTGCGCAATTATCAACACCAGCGAAGTGGCCCGCAGGCTGGCCGAGATCAAGCAGGATATAGCAGTGATCTGTTCCGGCAACAAGGGGGGATTTTCACTCGAGGACACCCTCTGTGGCGGTATGCTGATCGACAGACTGAAGTCATCGAGCGATAATTTAAGTCTCGAAAACGACGCCGCCTGGGTTGCACTGGATATATTCAACAAACACAAGCATGACCTGGAGACGGCCCTGAAACAGTCTGACCACGGAACAACTCTGGTCAATCTCGGTTTTGAACGCGACGTGAACTATTGTTCGCAGGCGGATAAGATCGAAATCTGCCCGGTCTGGAAGTCCGGAAGGCTGATCCGTCTCGATTCAGAATGAACATTTTCCGCCGTCGCCTGTATTATTATACAGATTGGAGGACTTTTGAGTATTAAGCTGTTTACCAGGCTTATATTTTTTTTGCTGGCCCTGGCCGTATCTGTTTCGGCTGATTCAACACACAAAGCCCTTTCATTGGAAATCCGCTTTGTGGAAAAACTGTCGGGCGGCTCTGTTTCCGAAACAGTTATTTGTGATACGCTCTATTTACCCCGCGAAGTCAATCTGCAGGCTTTCTGTGGCAACCTCAGTTTCGATCTGAAGTATACTGGCCTGGTCGATTCTCAGGCGCAGGTCGAAATCAACCGTTTTTCTTTACCGCCCGACGGTGGCGCGCGGTTGATGAAACTGTCTTCACCATTGAATGTACCTTACATCGAAGACTCGATACTTATAAAGAACAGCAGTGTCTACCAGGTATTCTATACCCCCCTGAAAGAAATAGAATTCGAATCCGGATGTGAATACAATCATAACATTGAGGATGATTTCTACCCCGATCCTTCGACCAATTATGAAATTTATTTTGTTCCCAATTCCCTGGGAGATATTCACTGGAACAGGATTCGTGACTTTTACGAGGCCGAACTCAAACGTTTCAAGAGCTTTCTCGAATTCAAGCAACCGGGCAAGACCAGTTTGTTCTTGTACCCGTGTTCGTCATATCATTACGCGCCCTACAAAAACAGCGAGTTCGGGATTCATCCAGCCCGCAGTATGGTTTTTCATGAGTACAGCCACAAAAGCGGAGAAATTGCCGCTCCCGCTTCCATCATGAGCAGACTCTACCGGTTTTGGGGCTATGCCCCCAGGATGATTGTGGAGGGTTGTGCAAACCTCTCCGATTTTCATCTTTTCTACGCCAGAGATTACAAACTAAAAAGTGGACTTTACGAGATCGAGGATATGCTTCAGACCCGCTCTTATGATAATCTGGATGACCCCCACAAGAAACGTCAGCTGGCCGCATCATTCATGTTTTACCTGCTTTTGACTGAAAATGCCAGCACGATTCGGGCGATTTATCGCGATGCCACCGACCTGACTGCTGTGAATGTGATCGAGCAAAAAACCGGAAAGGCCCTGGCGGATATTACCGAGGGATGGCATGAGTATATTGACACTGTTACGCTTGAATCAAAATGGTTCGTGCATTTTGCCGAACGGGAGATGCTCCAGCGTCATGTTTATCAAGCGGAGTACCTGCTTGAAAAAGGTCTCGAGTATTTTCCTGAAGATGATGATCTGATGCTGAATCTGTTCGGGGTGTATTTCCACATGGGTCGATACCTGGAGGCAGCCGGGGTGCTCGAAAAAGATAATTTAAGCGAAACTAACAGATTAAATCTAGTGAGCAACATGTACCTCGCGGGCGGAAAATCCGACCGGGCGGAAAAATACTATCGCCAGGCTGTGCAAAATCCAGCTTCGGATTATCTCCATGAATACAAGCTGGGTTTGATCGAGTTCTACGATGATAACTTCGAGCAGGCAAAAAAACACCTGAAAAAAGCTATCGACAGTACAACCTCGGCGTCGATCCGGGTAGATTCCCGGCTACACCTCGGCAGGATCTTGCTGAGTGAACGAGATCGAGAAAGCGCCGACAGTCAGTTTGTAATGGCATACAATTATTCCAGGAGCATGCTCAAGAACAACCCGGATGATCCTCTGGCGAATTTGCGCGCCGGGCAGGCGTTGATGTATCAGAAAGATATCGAAAACGCAAAAACCTACCTGTCGCTGGCCGAATTCGTGGAGTTCAGGCCGTTCTACCTGGGTCAAATCTATCTCTCTCTGGGACATCTTTATGACCTCTCTGGTGAACGTGGTCAGGCCGAAAAGTATTACAAGCGTGTAGATGAGATCAATGCCTCGGCGGTGGATCAGGCCGAGGCCAGAAAATATCTCTCAAAACCATTTGAATTGTAAGCTCTATGCATTTTCTTAATACAACATTACTGCTTCTGACATCACTTGCCCTGATACCGCTTTTTATTCACCTCTTCAATCGCCAGCGCGTTAAACGAGTGCAGTTCTCTTCGGTACGCTATCTCAAGGCCCTGCAGAAGACACGCATGCGTCGTCTCAAAATTCGCCAGTTGATATTGCTTATTTTACGCATGCTGATCATCCTGGTTCTGGTCATGGCTTTCGCGCGTCCGACCACAGAGGGCTCATATTCTTCCGCGCTGGGAAGCGCGGCCGAGGCATCAGTCATAATCCTGATAGACAATTCTATGTCGATGGCGCTGGAGGACCGCGAGGGCTCACTTTTCGAGCAGGCCCGTCTGAAAGCATTTGAAATCCTCGACAACCTGGATATTTCAGACCAGGTGGC
Source organism: Candidatus Zixiibacteriota bacterium (assembly GCA_014728145.1). Classification (NCBI taxonomy): domain Bacteria; kingdom Pseudomonadati; phylum Candidatus Zixiibacteriota; species Candidatus Zixiibacteriota bacterium. The sequence goes on from WJMC01000138.1 coordinate 23,673, forward strand.
CCTGATCGCGTTCAACCAGACCAGCGAGGTTCTGACGGATGGGTTCACCTCCAATCACGCGTTCGTCAGGGAAGCAGTCGATGAGCTCGAGGTCTCACAGATGGCCACAGAGCCACGGACAGCATTTGAAAAAGCTACCGAACTTTTGGCTGAGACGGATAACTACGTCAAGGAGATATTTCTATTGAGCGATATGACAGGTGAAAAGTGGGATGGTCTAAAAAGCAGTGATTACCCCAACATAGAGAACCTGAAGATCTACCTGACCCGTCTCGAGAAAAAGGATTACGACAACCTCAAGGTCGCTTCCATCGATTTCGGCAATTCATTGATCTACCCCGGCCGCCCGGTCAGGATCGCATCGCGGATAGTCAACGAAAATCCGCGCCGTGTCGACAACCTTCTGGTCAGCCTGTATATCAACCAGAAGCGAATCGCCCAGACTGATTTATCGCTTGAAAAGTTTGCCGAAAGCGAGGTGGAGTTCTCATTCACCTTCGATTCAGCCGGTGAGCACAGTGGCTTTATAGAATTGGTCGATGATGACCTGATCGAGGATAACCGCCGCTATTTCACGATCAATATCCCCAGACAAATCGAGGTACTGACGCTCTATGAACAGGAAGCCGACGATCGCTTTTTGAAGCTGGCGTTTAAACCTTTGCCGGACAGCCCGACCCAGATCGAATTGACTTCGGAGCCAATCTCTCGCCTGCCCGCGTTGAATTTATTCGATTACAACTGCGTTATCCTGAGCCGTATGACCCGCCTTTCGCAGGCGGGATACTCAAAGCTGGCCAGTTTCGTCAAAACCGGGGGATCGCTCCTGCTGTTTGCTTCATCCGATTCAGGCCAGGCTGATTTGAACACGAACCTGTTCGAGCCGGGCTTTGGCGCACGTCTAATTGAGTCTAAACAGGTCCAGCCGGGCGAGGGCTTCTATCGTCTCAGTTCGATAGACTACGAACATCCGCTGTTTGTACGTTTCAAAGAGATTTCGCCCGATTATCTGCCCAAAATCGACTTTTACAATATTCTGCAGGTCAGTCAACCTGCTGACGGCCGGGTGCTGGCTTCATTTTCGACCGGTTCGCCGGCAATTATCGAGAGCAACTGGGGTGCCGGCAAACTAATGGCAGTTCTGACTACTCCGGATCGTCAGGATTCCGATCTGGCATCTTCACCATTTTTTGTTACGCTGGTAAACCGAGCCGCGGAATATCTGGCTTATGACCTCACCCGCCTGCGTGAAAACTACCTGACCGGGCAGTCGATCAACCGCACACTTTTGCATCCTGCTCCCAGCCAGTCGGTCAGTCTCCAAACTCCCGCAGGCAACAACATCACACCGGCGTACACATTCTCCGGTACCGAATTGATGCTCAATATCCCTTCCATAAAATCGACCGGGATCAGCCAGGTTTATATTGACGACAGCCTGGCGGAGAGTTTCGCGGTCAATTTCCCTTCCCGTGAATCAGTCGGGGGCAAGATTGAAGTTGACGAACTGCGCCGGTCACTTGACGGTTACGAATTAATCGAGCTTTCGAATTCACAACCGGCCGGCGAGGTAATCGAGGAAAGCCGTCTCGGCAAAGAACTATCCAAGCTCTTCTTTTTGTTGGCACTGGGGCTTATCGCGGTCGAGATGTTTTTGGCGCGCGGGGTCGCCTCTGACGAACAGGAACAGGGCTGATCGACGATTGCCTTTGACAATTGATCCGACTTTCGTAAATTCCTATTTATGCGGCAGGTCTACTTAAATCAGGTCGAGATGTCATACCCGGGCAAGGAATTGTTTTCCGGACTCTCATGGCAGATAAACAGGGGCGAAAAAATCGCCCTGATCGGGCGCAACGGTGTCGGCAAAACTACTTTGTTTCAGATCATCAAAGGCGACCTGACACCGGTCTCCGGTCAGGTCGAAAAAGCGAGAGCGGTTAAAATCGGTTACCTTCCACAGGAAGCGGAGATAATAAGCGGACGTACTCTGTGGGTGGAGATGCTCGACGCTTTCGCCGAGCTGTTGAAAATGCAGGCAGAGATCGAATCACTGGAAGCGGATATCGCCTCCGGGGAGGCCTCCCAGGCGATGCTGGAAAAGTATGGCCACCTGCAGGAAAGATTCGAGCTTCAGGGCGGATTCGACTACGAGGAAAAGATCGAAAGCGTACTTTTTGGACTGGGATTTGACCAGGACAGCTGGACCAAGGAAATCGCCTGCTTTTCGGGAGGAGAAAAAAACCGCATCTACCTGGCTAAAATCCTGCTCGAGAATCCTGACCTGTTGCTTTTAGACGAGCCCACCAATTATCTCGATATAGAATCTACCGCCTGGCTGGAGGAGTACCTGAACACTTTCGAGGGCAGTGTGATAGTGGTCTCACACGATCGCTACTTTCTCAATAGAGTCGCCCAGAAGACAGTTGACCTGACCCCGCATGGGCTCGAGGTTTACCATGGAAACTACGAATTCTACGAGAAAGAATCCGCCGAACGCCGCAGGCTGGCAAAGAAAGCATACGAGCATCAGGCTGAAGAGGTAGCCCGTATCAAGGATTTTATCGCCCGCAATATCTATGGCCAGAAGACCAAACAGGCCCAGTCGCGCAGGCGCATGCTGTCGAAAATGGAGTTGATGGATAAACCGGCCGGCGACGCCTCCGACATGAAACTGCAGATCGAATCATCCGGGCGAAGCTGGCTCAATATTCTTGAGCTCGAGGATGTCGCCAAGTCTTTTGGAAACCGCCAGCTCTTCTCCGATGTCAGCCTCAAGCTCCTGCGTGACCAGAAGGTCGGCCTGATCGGACCCAATGGTTCCGGGAAAACAACCCTGATCCGAATGATCACCGGTCAGATCGAACCTGACCGGGGCGAGATCAAAATCGGTAACAATGTCGAATACACTTATTACGACCAGGAACTGAATATCCTCAACCCCGAGTCGACTATAATCGACATGATCTGGGAGGAAAAGCCGGATGCCACCGCGGAGGAGCTTCGCTCTTATCTGGGTCGTTTCCTGTTTTCCGGCGAGGATATATTCAGACCGGTAAAATCACTCTCAGGAGGCGAGAAAAGCCGTCTGTCACTGGCTAAAATCTTTGCTAACCCGGCCAATTTCCTGGTCCTCGATGAGCCCACCAATCATCTCGACATCGCATCCTGCCAGATGCTCGAAAACGCATTGAAATCATTCGAGGGAGCTGTGCTGGTGATCTCACACGACCGCTATTTTCTGGATAATACCGTGGAGAAATTGTTCGCGCTTGAAAATGGATCTGTCAATGAGTACCTCGGCAATTTTTCGTACTACTGGGAGATCAGGCAAAAACGCCTGCAACAGCAGGCAGAAACTCAGACAAAACAGAAAGAAAACGCAGAGACCCGCAAACAGTGGAAACAGCTCAAAGACAACCGTCGTCATCGCAAAAAAATCGAAAAACTGGAAGCGACCATAGAAGAGACTGAAAACCTGATCACGGAGATTGGCGACAAGATCCTGGATCCCGAACTGGCCTCCGACTGGGAGCAACTGGCCTCGCTCCAAAAACAAAAAGCCGATCTCGAGGCAGAACTCGAGAGATTGTACGAGGACTATGAACAACTCCAGCAGTAGAAAAATAATCGCTTTCAACGGCTCTCCCGTGATGAAATCCAACACCGACCTGATCACCCGGGAGATATTAGCCGGAGCAGAACAGGAAGGCTACAAAAGCGAGCATGTCTACCTCAACCGTATGGCCATAATGCCCTGCCAGTCCTGCGGCGAATCACCCGGCGAAAAGCTGTGTTTCTACCAGGACGATCTCTTTCCGTTTTTACACACGCTCTCCCAAAGTGAAATTGTGGTGGTCTCCAGCCCGATCTATTTCGATTCAATCAGTGCTCAGACCAAGCTGTTTGTGGATCGCTGCAACTGTTTCAAACCGCTGGTCGGCTACGAGAGCGGAAACTTCAGGTTTGAACCTGTCAAACACAAAAGGAAACTGGGAGTTATCGTCTTAGTCGGTGGCGAGCGGGAGAAATTCGTCCATGCCCTGACGGTACTCAAGGGGCTTTTCATCTGGGCCGGTATAGAATTCTTCGATCAACTGTTGTACGCTCATTCCGACTACGGACTCGGCGCGGTCAAAGATGACCCTGAGACACTTTCAAAAGCCCGCACACTCGGGACTTCAGTTGCTTCATCACGTTGTAAATTAAAATAAACTTTTTTACTCCATTCTTGTTATATAACCAACACGATCAATTTCAAAAAAGGAGAGCATGGTGAAAATCAATGACATAATACAGGCTCAGGGAGAGAGAAAGATCTTAAGCATCAGCCCGCAGTCATCGGTCGGCGATGCTCTGGAACTGATAGTCAAAGAGCGTATCGGCGCACTGCCGGTATTCGAGGGAGAAGATAACCTGGTCGGAATCATTACCGAGCGTGATATCCTCTGGCGGATGCACAAGGAAGGCCAGGACGCCCTCCAGCGTCAAGTCAGTGATGTGATGACCGCAAAAGTGATCGTCGGTGTGCTCGATGATGATATCGAGGTAGCTGAAACCTTCATGACAGTCAACAGGTTTCGTCATCTTCCGGTTATGGACGGCAGTAAGCTGGTGGGCATGATTTCAATCGGTGACCTGGTCAAGAGCCAGATCAAAAATCTGAAAGTACAGAACCGTTACCTTAAGGATTATATCACCGGCAAGTATCCCGGATGATACACCTGTAAAGTTTAAAATGGACATTATCGGTAAATAAGCTTAGATTTCAATTCAGGTTTAGAAGATATATATGAAAGTTTCCGACCTCATCGTCGACTGCCTCGAGGCCGAGGGAGTAAAGTATGTCTTCGGTGTTCCCGGTGAAGAGACCGAAGACCTGCTGTTTTCGCTGGAAAACTCCAGCATAGAATTTGTCCCCACGCGACTGGAACTGGGGGCTGCTTTTATGGCGGATGTTTTCGGCAGACTGACCGGCAAGGCGGGTGTATGCCTGGCTACCCTGGGCCCGGGAGCCACCAACCTGATCACCGGTGTCGCCGATGCCCATCTGGATAAAGCGCCGATAGTTGCAATCACCGGCCAGGGTTCTTCCGATCGCATTCATAAAGAAAGCCACCAGAATCTAGACATAGTAAACCTGTTTAAACCGATCACAAAGTGGAACGCCTCGATCCGCAATCCACATATCACGACCGAGGTTGTGCGCAAAGCTTTCAAGCTGGCGGAGATGGAAAAACCGGGAGCCACACATTTCGAACTGCCCGAGGATATCGCTGCCCGAGAATGCGATCTCGAACCGATTCAACCTGTCCGCGTACGTCGTGCCGCGCCCGACTACAAGGCGATCAACCAGGCCCTGGAACTTTTGGGGAAGGCAAAGAGACCTCTTATTCTGGCCGGCAACGGGGCGATTCGCAAGATGGCTTCCAAGCACCTGCGGGAATTCGTCCAGAAAACTGGCATACCGGTTGTCTCCACTTTTATGGGCAAGGGAGCGATATCGGACGACAGCCCCTGTTCACTCTACACGGTCGGTCTGCAAGCGCGCGATATCCACATGGACGCGATAGAAAAAGCCGACCTGATCATAACGATCGGATACGATATTGCTGAATACGCCCCGGAGCATTGGAATAAACGTAAAGACAATAAAATTATTCATATAGATTTTATGCCGGCTGAGGTCTATGAGTTCTATCAGCCCGAAATCGAGATAGTATGCGATATCTCGGCCGTCCTGTGGGACCTGAATATACAGTTTAAAAGCGCTGAATCGCGCTATGACAGCGGATGGTACGAACCGATCCGCGAAGCGATCAAAGCAGACATAGAATCCTACCGGCTAAATGAAAAAGATAAGTTTACCATACCGGGGGTACTGGCGATTATCAGAGATATTCTCAAGGCGGGTGATATCCTGATTTCAGATGTCGGCAGTCACAAAATGTGGATCGGCCGCAACTACCCGGTTTATGAACCGAACTCGGTGATAATTTCGAATGGCCTGGCCAGCATGGGAATCGCCCTTCCGGGGGGAATCGCCGCCAAGCTGGCGTACCCCGACAGGCGGGTGGTTGCGGCTATGGGTGACGGTGGATTCTTGATGAATTCGCAGGAGATCGAAACCGCTTGCAGGTGTGGTGTCGGATTTACGATCCTGGTATTCAACGACAACGACTACGGTTTGATTTCCTGGAAGCAGATTGGACATACCGGCAAAAAATTCGGTACCGTCCTGACTAATCCCGATTATGTCAAGTACGCCGAAAGTTTCGGAATCGAAGGTTATTCACCGAAAACCCTCGATGAACTGCGCGCTGTGCTCGATACCACGATCAGCTCGCAGAAACTTACTATAGTCGAAATTCCAATCGATCCATCGGTCAATTACGAACTCAGCAAGAAACTGAATCAAAACAATAAATAACCCTAAGAGGTGAAATATGAAGACAGTCAATCCAGCCACCGGCGAAGTCATAAAAGATTACAGCGAACACAATCCCGAACAGATCGACCAGATACTAGGCGATGTAGATAAAACCTGGCTGGAATGGCGCGAATCGGATTTTGGAAAACGCCGCGAATTGATGAATAAGGCCGCTTCTGTACTGCGCGATAACCAGGACGAATATGCGCGCGAGATGTCGATGGAAATGGGTAAACCGATCAGCGAGTCCCGCGCTGAGGTGGAAAAATGCGCCTGGGTCTGCGAATACTACGCCGAAAACGCCGAAAAATTTTTAGCCGATGAGATAATCGAAACCGACGCTAAAACAAGCTTTGTCGCCTTTCAGCCGATCGGTACCGTATTGGCGATCATGCCCTGGAATTTTCCATTCTGGCAGGTTTTCAGGTTCGCCGCTCCGGCCCTGATGGCGGGCAACACCGGCGTACTCAAGCATGCTTCCAACGTACCCGGAAGCGCACTCAAAATTGAAGAGGTCTTCCGTAAGGCTGGATTTCCAGAAAATGCTTTCCGCACACTGTTGATAGGATCCTCCGCGGTGGAAAAGGTTATCAGGGATGATCGTATCAAGGCAGTAACTCTCACAGGCTCCGAACCGGCCGGTATGAAAGTGGCCGCCACCGCTGGAAACGTGCTCAAAAAGACCGTCCTCGAACTGGGTGGTTCAGATCCGTATATCGTTTTGGAAGATGCCGATATGCCGACCTGCGTTAACACTTCCGCCAGGGCTCGTATGATAAACACCGGTCAGAGCTGTATTGCCGCCAAACGCTTTATAGTAGTCGAATCCCGTCTGGAGGAGTTCGAACATGCCCAGGCGGAAATTATGGGCAATATGAAAGTCGGTGATCCACTCGACGAAGAGACACAGGTTGGCCCTTTGGCTCGTATGGACCTCCTGAAGGAACTGGATGAGCAGGTCCAGCAGTCGCTCACCATGGGCGCGCGACTTCTGACCGGCGGTAGAAAAAAAGACGGTCCGGGGGCGTTTTATCTGCCGACGGTGCTGACCAACTGCAAGAAAGGTATGAAAGCCTACGATGAAGAGACTTTCGGCCCGGTATCGGCAATAATTCCGGTCTCGGATATGGAGGAGGCTATTGCGGTCGCCAATGACTCATCGTTCGGGCTGGGTGGATCGGTCTGGACACAGGATCCCGAAAAAGGTGAATACGTCGCCCGAAAGGTCGTGACGGGCGCGATGTTTGTCAACGGTATGACCAAATCCGACCCCCGTCTGCCGTTTGGCGGAGTCAAAAAATCCGGCTACGGACGCGAGTTGTCTCATTACGGCATTCGCGAGTTCGTCAATATCAAAACGATCTGGATGGGTTGAAAATAGCCCTGTTTTAAATATGCCCGGCCTGATGGCGGGGCTTTTTTTTGAAACTTCCCGAAAACTAAAGACATTTACAGGACGCCATGTTTAAACCGGCAATCATATATGATTCAAATTGCAGGCTGTGTACCAGCGTGGTCTGTTTTCTGAGCTCGCAGGATATCGACGGAAGGTTCGTCTATCTCTGGCGTGAATCCGAACAGGCCGAAAAGCTCCTGGATGAAATCGAGTATCCAAAAGAGCAGACTGATACAATAATTCTAATCACTCCGAAAAAGTATCACACCAGAAGTTCAGCCGCATTAAATATCTGTCGCATACTGGGTGGAGTATGGGAGATGCTGTATATCTTCATGTTGATTCCACGCGGTTTGCGCGACAGAATATATAGATTCATCGTGATAAACCGCTACAAGCTATTTGGTCGCAAACGTTCCTGTGAGCTTCCCCCTGTCTTCACCCGTGTCGGGCAAGATTAGTCGGAATTACTAAAAGCACCGCAAATAGTGCGGTATCTATTGACAAAACTAACAGATTCCGTATATTTTTGCTCTGTCAATGATTAATGACCGCTTGAAAACACAATCTACGTACGCACATATCGTGCGGGGGAGATAAATTATGGATTCATCAAACCTGCTGGTGATTTGTGCGATCGCCTTTGTGGCGGTCTTCGTCCTGCTGGTAATCCTGGCGGTAATCATGCGCGCGATTATCGCGCTCTTTCCGCAGGCCGACAGCGTCGAAGATGCCGCATTGTATGCCGCGATCACCGCAGTCGCTCAAGCCAACTATCCTGGAACAAAAATCACAAAAATTGAGGAAATACAATGATAACAGCCAAAAAGCCCAAAACAGTTCGTGTGATGTTCACACCTTTCCGCGACGGGCTTCAGAGCTCGTTCGGCGGTAAGGTGCGCCTGAATGATTTTCTGCCGGCAATGAAGCTGGCGGCCGAAGCTGGAATTCGCCACTTCGAATTCGGTGGTGGAGCCCGATACCAGGCACCCTACTTCTACCTCGGCGAAGATCCGTTCGAGGATATGCAGAAAATCCGGGACACAGTCGGTCCCGATGCCGACCTGCAGATTTTGACCCGTTCCGTCTCAGGAGTAACCCTGACCACGCAGTCAATCGAGGGTCTGCAGCTTCAGGCCAAGCTGATGAAAGAGTATGGTACTACCTGGGATCGCAACTTCGATTACATGAACGATGTACGCAACCTGATCAATACCGGCAAGCCGATCGTCGAGGCTGGAATGCACCACCAGTGCTGTATCGCCCTGATGGGTCTGCCGTTCGAATCCGACAAGGTTCATACACCGGATTTCTATATCAATATCGGCAAACAGCTTCTCGAAGGCGATGTGCAGATCGATTCCCTCTGCCTCAAGGATGCCAGCGGGACGACTGATCCGAATACGATCTATGAAACTGTTAAGGGGCTCAAGAAGATTATGCCCTCGGATATGCTCCTCTGGCTTCATACCCATGACACCGCTTCAACCGCGGTCGCCTGCTATATGGCCGGGATCGAGGGCGGAGTCGACGGTATCGATCTCTCCTGTCGCCCGATGGCTTCCGGAACGGTTCAGCCGGATGTGCGTTCGATGGCTCATGCCCTCAAGGGCACAGGCTACTCTCTCGATATAGATCCCAAGCGGATGCCCGAAATCGAGCGCGAACTGGCCGAGTTGATGAAGGAATATAATTTCAACCCGACTACGACCTCGGCTGATGCTCGTGTACTCGGCTTCCCTATGCCGGGTGGTGCGATCGGACCCAATGTGCACATGATGGTTAAAGCTGGTATTCTCGATAAATACTCCGAAGTTCTCGAGGAATTCCCGGTTGTGGTAAAAGCCGGAGGCGCCTGGACCTCGGTTACCCCGGGTAGCCAGCAGTATTGGTTGCAGGCTTTCAACAACGTGCTCTATGGACGCTGGGAGAAAATCAATGACGGCTACGGTAAAGCCGTGCTCGGATACTTTGGACGCACACCGCTTCCCCCGGATCCGGAAGTTGTCAAGAAAGCCTCTGAGCAACTCGAGATGGAACCGTTTACCGGAGATCCCCTGGAGGCCGCGCCGAAAAATATCGGCAAAGCGAAAGAAGCTCTCGAGGAACGCAGTTTGCCGGTCAACGACAAGAATATCTTCCTGGTCCTGGCTTCGATGGTGCCCGGCAAGAAGATGGAACTCAACGAGGGTATCCGTCTGCTGACCGGAAAACCGCGAATCGATATTCCTCTCAAGAAGAAAGATGAACCGAAGCCTGATAAAAAAGCGGTATCCGCACCGCAGGCCAGAATGGAATCCGCGCCAACCGTCAGCGGACCGGTCAAATCCCGTTTGACCGTGGAGGAAAACGGTCGCAAACGAACCTTTACAATAACTATGGAGCCGGCAGGTGGCGGAGCCTCACAACCCGCGCCTCAGGCAGTCGAAACATCCGCGCCGGCCTCCGACAACGGCACCCCGGTGCATCATTCTTTCGCTGGATCAGTTGAAGTAGTCGATATCAATGTCAAAGTCGGCGATTCCGTCTCGGAAGGACAGGTTATCGCCGCGGTCGAGGCGATGAAAGCCAAGCATGACATCAAAGCGCCGAAATCAGGCAAGGTCTCGAATATCCAGGCCGAAATCGGCGATGAAATCGATTCAACTCAACCGATCTTAACCATCTCATAGAAGGCGCAAGAATGGAGACATTAACAGAGCTGATACAGAATTCGGGGCTGGCCAATCTCGACTGGGGCAACCTGGTAATGTTCGTGATTGCCGGGGTTTTGATCTATCTGGCGATCACGAAGAACTATGAACCACTTCTATTGATTCCGATCGGTTTCGGAACGATCCTGGCAAACCTGCCTTTAGCCGAGATGGGGGCCTATGACAATGGAATAATCGCGCTGATATACAAATCAGGAATCAAGACCGAGCTTCTCCCCCCGATCATCTTCCTGGGGGTAGGTGTGCTGACCGATTTTCGCCCGCTTCTGGGACGTCCGATCACCTTTATGCTGGGGGCCGCCGCACAGCTGGGTATCTTCGTGGCCGCGCTCGGGGCGGCTTACCTTTTGGGCTTCACTTACAAAGAAGCCGCCGCGATAGGTATAATCGGTGGTGCTGATGGCCCGACATCGATCTTTTTGGCCTCACAGCTGGCACCTCACCTGCTGGGACCGATCGCCGTGGCGGCCTACAGCTACATGTCGCTGGTACCGATAATCCAGCCCCCGATAATCAGGATGTTCACCAGTAAAAAGGAACGCGAGATCGATATGCCACAGGCCCGTCCGGTTTCCAAAACCGCGGTAATCCTGTTCCCGATCGTGACCGGAATCATCGCTTCACTGGCAATCCCTTCGGCCGCTCCACTGATCGGGCTTCTGATGTTCGGCAACCTGCTCCGTGAATGCGGTGTGACCGAACGCCTGCGCAAAACCGCGGGAGGCGCATTAATCGATATCGTCACGCTCTTTCTGGGTCTGGCTGTCGGCGCAACTATGGCCGCGGAACACTTCTTGACCTGGCAGACGATCATGATCCTGGTGCTGGGCGCGTTCGCATTTGCCTTCAGTACGGCTGGTGGTTTGGTTTTCGCTAAAATCATTAACCTGTTCTTACCCGGTACCAAAAAGATCAACCCCTGTATCGGCGCCGCCGGTGTTTCGGCTGTACCGATGGCCGCCCGGGTGGTCCAGAAATTTGTCTCGGATCAGACTAACGGCAGGGTCAATCCGCTGATGCCCGCCATGGGACCCAATGTGGCCGGTGTAATCGGGTCTGCAGTTGCGGCTGGAATCTTTTTGAGCCTGCTGACATAATCAGAATACAATTTGTTAAAAGGCCCGCTTTGGCGGGTCTTTTTTTTGATCCCCAGCATCAAACCAATCCGTCCTGAGAGCAGTAAAATTAAGGGCTCAAGCCGATTATAAGTGTCGCAATAAAATTTCCAAATAGCTTGACAAAGATAATGACAGGTCTTTTATTGCCAGATCAATTTATGACATATTTCACTCTTTTTAGGAGATGAGAAAGTGATTAAGAAAGAGGAAGCGTTAGATTATCACTCTAAAGGTCGTAAGGGAAAAATCGAAGTAGTCCCGACCAAGCCGACCGCGACACAGCGTGATTTATCTATGGCTTACACCCCCGGTGTGGCGGAACCCTGCCGCAAAATCGCAGAGAATCCCGACGATGTCTATGAATATACCGCCAAGGGCAACCTGGTGGCGGTGGTCTCCAACGGTACCGCCGTTCTGGGTCTGGGTAATATCGGCCCGGCCGCAGGCAAACCGGTTATGGAAGGCAAAGGGGTGTTGTTTAAACGTTTTGCTGATGTCGATGTTTATGACATCGAGGTCGACAGCCAGGATCCCAAGGAAGTCATCAAGGTCTGCAAACTTCTGGAACCCACTTTCGGCGGAATCAATCTCGAGGATATAAAAGCTCCCGAATGTTTTGAAATCGAAGAGACCCTGATCGAGGAACTGGATATTCCGGTTTTCCATGATGATCAGCATGGTACCGCGATCATCTCCGGCGCGGCTCTTATCAACGCGCTCGAGCTGGTCAAAAAGGATATCAGCGAAGTCCGCGCGGTCTTCTGTGGCGCCGGTGCGGCCGGTGTAGCCTGCGCTAACCTGTATATCGCCCTGGGTGTCAATCCAGACAATATCCTGATGACTGACTCCAAGGGCGTGATCTACAGGGGTCGTACCGATGGAATGAACAAATACAAAGAACAGTTCGCGCGTGAGACCCAGAGGCGTACGCTCGATGATGCTATGGAAGATGCCGATATCTTTGTCGGTGTTGCCGTCAAGGATATGGTCACCAAGAGCATGGTCAAATCGATGGCCAAAAACCCGATCATCTTCGCCATGGCAAATCCCGATCCGGAGATTCTTCCGGAGGACGCTTTCGACGCCCGCAAAGATATCATCATGGCCACCGGACGTTCCGATTATCCCAACCAGGTGAACAACGTGCTCGGCTTCCCATTTATCTTCCGCGGTGCCCTTGATGTCCATGCCCGCGCGATCAATATGGAGATGAAGCTGGCGGCGGCTTATGCACTGGCGAACCTGGCCAAGACCGAAGTTCCGGATGCGGTCGCCCGTGCCTACGGCGGGGTGCATTTCCACTTCGGTCCGGAATATATAATCCCTAAACCGTTCGACCCCCGCATCCTCGTCTGGGAAGCTTCGGCTGTGGCCAAGGCCGCCATGGATACCGGTGTGGCCAGAAAACATATCGATATTGAGGAATACAAGACCCAGCTCGAAGACCGCCTCGGTATCGGTCATCAGCTCTCACGCCGGATTATCAACAAGGCACGCATCAAACCGAAACGAATCGTCTTCCCCGAAGGTGCTAATGAAAAGATCCTGCGCGCCGCTCGCCAGATAGTCGATGAAAGAATCGCTTCACCTGTCTTGATTGGTCGCGAAGAATCAATTCAGGATACGGCTAAAGAACTCGAGATACCCATGAATGGGATCGAAATCGTCAACCATTTGAAAACCGACGACCGAGTTCGATATGCCAAGGGTTATTTTGAAAAACGTCAGCGCAAAGGCGTTACTTTTGATGATGCTATTATCGCAATGAAAAATCCGATCTCTTATGGAGCTATGATGGTTGCTATGGGTGAAGCGGATGCTATGCTCTCCGGTGTCCGTCAGCATTACCCGGATACGATCCGTCCCGCCCTGCAGATAATCGAAAAGAAAGAGCACTATTCCACTGTCTGCGGTATTTTCATGCTGATAATCAAGGGCAAACCGTATTTCGTGGCCGACACAACGGTCAACCTCGATCCCACTCCGGAACAGCTCGTTGACATTACCGTGATGACTGCCAAGCTGGCGCGCCGATTCAATGTCGAACCGAAGGTCGCGCTTCTGACCTACTCCAATTTTGGGTCGGTTCGCAATGCCGCCACTGCTAAAGTCAGGCATGCGGTCGAGCTTCTGCAACAGAATCATCCCGAGATCACCGTCGATGGCGAGATGCAGGCTGACACCGCGCTTCATGCGCCAATCGCCGAGGCTGATTTCACGTTCTCTTCGATCCAGGGTGATGCCAACTGCCTGATCTTCCCCAACCTTGAATCTGGCAACTCAGCCTATAAACTGCTTCAGCGCCTGGCCGGAGCCGAGGTCTTCGGACCGTTTTTGTCCGGACTCAAAAAACCGGTACATGTGCTTCATCGCGCTCAGGATGTGCAGGATATCGTCAATATGGCCGCGATCGCTGTCCTTGAGGCTGCCTCGAACTGATCGCACACTTTGATTTATATAGACAAGACGGCGGATGCTTCGGTGTCCGCCGTTTTTTGTTCACTTGAAACAACTGCCTGGTTTTGCGTCGCCTCCCTGACTTTAGTCGGGGAGGTGTGACCTGACGCTTTAAACCTGCTCATCTCCTTATCCTGGAAACAATTCCTTGTTATACCTGTATTATTTATTATATTTCCAGATTCGCGAAAGGAGACGATGTGGCGGACAATAAAGATATCGAAACGATCGAGAAGCTCAAAGGCGCGCGAGACACCATAAAATCTGAAATCGGCAAGATCATAGTCGGACAGGAGAAAGTCATCGATGAACTCCTGATCGCGATTTTATCGAACGGCCATGTACTCTTGATCGGAGTCCCCGGCCTGGCAAAAACCCTACTGGTTTCGACTCTGGCACAGGTTTTGGATCTCAAATTTTCACGGATACAATTCACTCCTGACCTGATGCCTTCGGATATTACCGGCACAGAAATCCTTCAGGAGGATCGTGCCACCGGAGCGCGCGAGTTCCGTTTCGTCAAGGGTCCGGTTTTCGCCAATATCGTCCTGGCCGACGAGATCAACCGTACTCCGCCTAAAACTCAGGCAGCGCTGCTACAGGCGATGCAGGAACATGAGGTCACCGCCGCCGGGCAGACCTTCAAACTGGAGGAACCGTTTTTTGTCCTGGCGACACAGAATCCGATCGAACAGGAAGGCACATATCCCCTTCCGGAGGCACAACTCGACCGATTCATGTTCAATATATTGATCGACTATCCAACTTATGATGAGGAAAACGAAATCGTCCGCTCGACTACATCCTGGCGCGATCTCAAGCTCGAGACCGTGATCAAAGGCTCGGATATTTCCGCCCTGCAGGATTTGGTGAGACGGGTACCGGTTTCCGATCATGTCATCGACTATGCTGTTCGGCTGGTACGCGCCACCCGGCAAAGCGATGATTCCGGGCTCGACTATGTCAAAAACTGGGTCAGCTGGGGTGCCGGACCGCGTGCTTCGCAGTACCTGATCATGGGCGCCAAGACCCGGGCGATTCTGGATAATCGTCCCACTCCATCAGTCGAAGATGTCCGCATGGTGGCCAAACCGGTGCTTCGTCATCGTATTGTGACATCTTTCAATGCCGAAGCTGACGGGGTCACCGCTGAACATATCGTCGAACGCCTGATGGATGATGTCAAAGAGAAATCCTGATTCCTCCCCGAGATAGTATGCCTGACAAAGATAAAGATTACAGAAGGTTTCTGAAGCCGGAGGTTGTCTCGCGGCTGAAGACTATGGAACTTAAGGCGCGCATGGTCGTGGAAGGTTTCATGACCGGACTGCATAAGTCGCCCTACCATGGTTTCTCGGTTGAATTCGCCGAACATCGCCAGTATATGCACGGCGACAATATCCGCTATATCGACTGGAAAGTGTACGGCAAGTCCGACCGTTTCTATGTCAAGGAGTTCGAGGAAGAGACCAACCTCAAAGCTTATCTGCTAGTCGACACTTCAGCTTCGATGGGCTACACCTCCGACCAGAAAAAGTACCTGCCCAAACTGGAGTACTGCTCCTATCTGGCGGCGGCATTTTCTTTTCTGATGCTCAAACAGCGTGATTCAGTCGGAGTGGTTGGCTTCGATGACAAGATACATACATATATTCCGCCGCGATCGTCATCATCGCACATTCATATTCTCCTGAAGGAACTGGACAAACTAAGAGCATCGGAAAAAACCGATATCGCCCATACACTTCACCAGATGGCTGAACGAATCAAACGTCGTGGTTTGATCATCATTATGTCCGATCTTCTGGATGATCCGGCGAAGATTATGGCCGGACTCAAGCATTTCCGCCACCGCAACCATGAAGTGATAGTCCTGCATACACTCGATCCATTCGAACGTGATTTCTCATTCCCGCAGGAAGCGATCTTTGAGGATATGGAAACCGGCGAGGAGATCACTACTCTCCCCTGGCAGATCAGGAAAGCCTATAAGAAAGAGCTTGACCGGGTTTTCGATAATTTCGCGCGGGAATGCCGGATGTCGAATATCGATTATCACCTGATCGACACTTCGCTGGACTATGACTACTCGCTGTTCGCTTACCTGAACAAACGGAGCAGGTTGTACTGATGGCTGAGGGCAAGGAATTTCGCTATCCGCTGATCGGGGCGCATATGTCGATTGCCGGCGGTGTGTCCAATGCTTTCGATCATGGTGAGAAAGTCGATTGTGCCGCGCTCCAGATCTTCACAAAATCCAGCAATCAATGGAAATCGAAACCGCTTACAGATGATGAAATCGAACGCTTTCATCGACGCCAAAAAGAAACCGGAATATATCCGGTCATCGCGCATACCGCTTACCTGATAAATATCGCCTCGCCCAAAGAGGCGATCTATAAAAAATCGATAACTGCCTTAATCGATGAGATCGAACGCTGCCACCTGTTGGGAATTGATGATCTTGTGCTTCATCCCGGTTCATACCTGGATACAACTGAAGAAGAAGGTATCCGCAAGATCATAGAGACATTGAATCAGATCAACGACAGCACCCATGCGACAGGTGTGCGGATTTCTCTGGAGACCACTGCCGGTCAGGGTACCAACCTGGGCTATAAATTTGAGCAGATTGCCGAAATGATTGAAGGTGTCGAGAATAAGGAGAGAGTCTCGGTCTGTATAGACACCTGCCATATCTTTGCCGCCGGCTACGATATCCGCGATCGGGAAAGCTATCAGAAAACCATGCAGGAATTCGACGCTACAATCGGATTGAAGTACCTCAAAGCTATTCACATGAATGATTCGAAGATGGAGTTTGCAAAAAAACGCGATCGCCACGCCCATCTCGGTCAGGGCAATATCGGGGCTGATGCTTTCAGGTTTATCATGCAGGACGACCGTCTCAAGGATGTTCCCAAGCTTTTGGAGACTCCCAAGGAGGAGGATGGCAAATCGATGGATGAGGTAAATCTTAATCTGCTCAGGAAATTTTATGAAAAGAATGAAAGCAGGGTCTGATAGATGAAAATCGGAATTATAGGTCTGCCGCAGTCGGGCAAAAGCACAGTCTTCAAAGCAGTCTGCCCGCATCACCAGGAATCCCATATCGGCGCAGCCAAGATGGAGGTTCGGCGAGGCATCGTTAAAGTTCCCGATGAACGTCTGTGGGAACTGGAAAAGATATATCAACCGGAAAAAGTAACTCAGGCAGAAATAGAATTTATGGATGTGGCCGGTGTCAGCGGTAAATCCGACCGCGCCAGTCGTTCGGAAAAAGATATCCCGCCCGCGCTCAGGGAACCGGAGGTTTTGGCCCATGTCGTCCGGTATTTCAAAGACGAGATCGTAATGCATCCGGATGGTTCGGTCGACCCGGCCCGCGATATCGAGAACGTCGAATCAGAATTGATTTTCTCTGATCTTTTGACAACTGAATCACGGCTGGAGAGAATTGAACGGCAGGCTCGACTGGCCAACGATGAAAAAGCCAAACGGGAAGTCGCGGTACTGCA
>WJMC01000139.1 GCA_014728145.1 Candidatus Zixiibacteriota bacterium
ATCGAAGCCTGGTACTTGAGATGGCTGGAGCGCCCGATGACACCGGCGCTGTTCAATAACTGCCGGTAGTCAGCCATTTCCTGAATCTGCTGGCGGAGATCACGGACCGAATACGACGGCGAGAATGTACCTGACAGTTCCCACTGGCTGAGCTCATGATTGATCGCATCATCATCAGGAAGATTGAACAGGTATACCTCGCTGAATGCAGAAGTCCTGACCACTTTACTTACCAGCGGTCGGACGTTCTGGTGAATCAGCTCCCAATCCAGCAAGATGAAATCGGGATGACGGCTGTCTAGATTGTGCAACAGGAGTTCCGGTGATTCGTAGACGATAATCTCAAATCCTTCAGGCCAGAGACGATCGCTTTTTAAGTCAAAGATCTCCGGCTTCACGGATAGAAACCAGATCACGAATGAGTCGTTCATTTGCGCTTAGCCCGTTTTTTTTTCGCCCGCGCTCTTTTGGGCTTGGAGTTGTCCTCTACCGGTTTGAGATTGACCCGGTTGAATTCGAGGTCAACCGACATTATCTGTACAAACAGTTTGTCACCCAGACGATAGCGACGTTTGGTCGAACGCCCGACGATTTCATAATGATCCATATCGACGTAGTAATAGTCATCCGTCAAAGACGACAGGCGCACCATTCCCTCGGCCGAGAACTTGATCAGCCGTACAAAAAATCCACCCGACACCATGCCGGAAATAATTCCCTCGTAGATATCGCCGATATGGCGCGAGAGGTAGAGCACCTGTTTTACCTTGATGGACTCACGTTCGGCTTTCTCGGCAATAACTTCCATGGAACTGCAATGCTCGCCGATCTTGTCGAGGTCGGCTTTGACTGTTTTCTGCCTGTGAGGGGGGTAGTTCTTGCGGCGTATTTCCGAAAGAAGACGATGTACTATCAAGTCGGGATAGCGCCGGATAGGAGATGTGAAATGCAAATAATTCTTGAACGCCAGGCCGAAATGGCCGATGTTTTCACGCTGGTAAACAGCCTTTTTAAGTGATCTCAACAGTAACTCATTCAATAATTCCTCTTCGGGTTGGCCTTCGATCCTGTGCAGGAAATCCGACAACTGCTTGGGCCTGAGCGGTTCGGCCAGTTTCAGATCATGACCGAAGGTGCGCGCGAATTCCTTAAATGCCAGAAGTTTTTCCGGATCAGGAAGGTCATGCACTCGAAAAAGTGTCGGGAGCCCCAGACGCACAAAGTATTCCGCTACACATTTATTGGCTAATAGCATGAATTCCTCGATCAGCTTATGGCTTTCCTTGCGAGGCCGGGGACGGATATCGATCACTTCACCGCTCTTATCCAGAAGTACCAGTGGTTCCGGCAGATCGAAATCAATACTGCCTGCCTTGAACCTTTTCTTGCGCAACAAAGCCGCCAGCTTGCGAAGCGGTTTAAGCGCTTCGCAGACCTCGGGCGGGATACCGTCCTGTTTGCCAGTGTCGAAAAACTCCTGCACCTGGTCGTAGTTGAGACGGGCGTTGGAATGAATTACAGATTTAAAAATATCATATTTGACCACTCTTCCACGCGGAGTCAACTCCATTTCGCAGGAATATGTCAAACGGTCTTCATCTGGATTGAGACTGCAGATATTATTCGACAGGTTTTCCGGAAGCATTGGCAATACGCGGTCGACCAGGTAGACCGAAGTACCGCGGTTTACAGCTTCCTTATCGAGTTCCGAATTTTCGCGGACATAATGGGAAACATCGGCGATATGCACCCCAAGAAGATAATTGCCAGCTTCATTGGTTTTAAGTGAAACCGCATCATCGAAATCCCTGGCAGAGGCTGGATCAATCGTAAACTGGATTTCCCCCCGCAGATCGCGTCTGCGCTTGACTTCCCCGGGTGTTATCTCGAGCTTGATTTTATCCGCCTCATTTTCAACCGCTGGATCGAAATCAGTCGGCAGGTTATACTTCTTTATAATCGTCAGTATATCGACGCCGTTCTCGTAAGGAAACCCGATAACTTCTACCAGCCGGCCTTCCGGATTGAGGAACTCGTTAGTCCAATCCTTGAGCATCACGGCAACTTTCTGGCCATCCTCCGCTGCCAGGCCGTGATCAGGCAAAATATAGATATTGCGCTTAATGGCCGGATCATCCGGCTCGCAGTACTCATAGAATTTGGCTTTATAATACGTCCCTATGATCAACTGCCGGGCACGTTCAAGCACCTTGACTACTTCGGCTTCACGCTTCTTGCCGGTTTTATAGGGCTTGATCCTGATGACAACACGGTCGCCGTTTAATGCGGTCTTGGTGTCCTCGGCCCTGATGTAGAATTCTTCGTTTTCATTCTCGGGGGTTAAAAATGCAAAGCCTTTGCGGGTAATCTGGATTTTACCCACCTTGAGGTTCATCGGATCGGGCAATCCGATTCGTCCGCCTCTAATCCGTACTAACTCACCTTTTGAAATCAATTCGCGCACCACGCGCCGGAACTCGCGGTAATCCTCCTCGGGGACTTTCATCTTGCGAGCCAGACTGCGAGGCTTGATCGGTCGATAACTTTTCCGGGAGACAGATTTGATAATTTTTTCCGGTGTAATCTTCATAACACCGAAAGTATAAAAGTGATGAAACTATGTCAATTAAAACAAGCTTGCGACCGGCAACATATCAATCATTGCGGGACCGGATCAGCACCTTGCTGAAGGCTGACATATTCTCCAGCACGATACCGCATCCCCGGGCCACGCAAGTCATCGGATCGTCGGCGACATAAACAGGTAAATTAGTCTCGTGACGGATCCGTTTGGCCAGGGACCGAAGCAGGGCGCCACCACCAGTAAGTACGATCCCGCGGTCAAGAATATCAGAGGCCAGTTCAGGAGGGGTGGCCTCCAGCGAGAGCCTCACCGCCTCGATAATCGCCTCAACGGGTTCGGTTACAGCTTCGCGCACCTGGGCTGAGGACACCTTCATGTTCTTGGGCACCCCGGCCACAAGGTCGCGTCCCTTGATTTCGAGAGATTCCTCGCGCTCCATCGGGAAAGCGGAGCCGATTTTTATCTTGATTTCTTCGGCGGTCAATTCGCCGATCAGGAGATTGTAGTTCTTTTTCAGGTACATGACGATCGCTTCGTTGATCTCGTCTCCGGCAATCCGGATCGACTTGTTGTTGACGATACCGTACAGGGCAATCACTGCGATTTCGGATGTTCCACCACCGATGTCGATAATCATCACCCCCGAGGGTTGATCGACCGGGAGCCCGACACCAATCGCGGCCGCCATCGGCTCCTGAATCAGGTAAACCTCGCGCGCACCGGCATTCTCTGCCGAATCACGAACCGCTCGCTTCTCGACTTCAGTGATACCGGAAGGCACACAGATCAAAATACGCGGTTTCATAAGATGCTTATGACGGATAACCTTCTTGATAAATGACGAGAGCATTTTCTCGGTGATTTCGAAATCCGCGATTACACCATCTTTTAAGGGGCGAATAGCCTTTATCTCACCTGGGGTACGTCCCAGCATCTCTTTGGCCTTCTTGCCGATTGCGACCACTTTTCCAGAGGAGACTTCGGTTGCCACCACGGAGGGCTCATTGAGAACTATACCCTGCCCGCTGACGTAGATCAGCGTGTTGGCGGTCCCCAGATCGATACCGATATCGTTTGAAAAAAACTTGAACAGCGACATAGCCCTGCTTTCCTATTCGTCTAAAAACTTGGAGGGATGATAGAACCCGGCTTAAATATTTTCAACAAAAACTTGAAAAATACTTTAGCCGGAAACAACTCCTATTATCGTTTACGTTCGTTCCGTGAATATACTTATCCTATTTTTCCTTTTCGCCGAAATAGAGAAACGATTCCAGCGGTCGAATATATTCACTCCATTTATCATCGGTCTTTTCCGAGATTTTTTTAATGGCATCCAGCTTGGAATCGATCTGATCGAGGTGATGAAGCAGATGAGCCTCAGCGGTCAGGGGCTTGACGACCGCACCGTGTTCGAGCTGTCCATGGTGGGAGAGAATCAGATGCCTCAGTTTCAACTCAAGATCCTTGGGGAAATCCGGCAGTTGGCGGATCAGATCGAGCACGATATTGTTACCGATCACAATATGCCCTACCAGCCGGCCGGCGTCTGAGTACTCGAATACCAGCTCGCCCTCGAATTCAGTAATTTTGCCGATATCATGAAGCAGAGCACCGGCGATCAGCAGGTCCCGGTCCAGTTCGGGATAATTGCGACAGACCAAATCAACCAGGCGTGCCATCGATAGTGAATGATCGACCAGTCCCGAAACGTAATCATGGTGCCAGCGTGTTCCGGCCGGAAAATGAAAATAGTTCTCCGTCAGTTCTTCATTTTCCAATAGATTCATCAAAAGTGCTTTCAGGTGTGGATTTTCCAAAGAATTGACGAGATCGGTAAACTCCTGCTTGAGGTCTTCGAGTGGTCGTGATGAAGCCCGTTTCAGGTTTGCGAGATCGAATTCACCGGCATGAGCGGATC
>WJMC01000140.1 GCA_014728145.1 Candidatus Zixiibacteriota bacterium
GAGGTGATAGCCTGGCTGTCGTGCACGAAGAAATCGTATGAAAT
This sequence comes from Candidatus Zixiibacteriota bacterium, assembly GCA_014728145.1. NCBI lineage: Bacteria > Pseudomonadati > Candidatus Zixiibacteriota > Candidatus Zixiibacteriota bacterium. The sequence goes on from WJMC01000140.1 coordinate 45, forward strand.
GCCATGGGTTTTATGTTTGCTGATAAGCAGGGGACTTTCAGGAACACTGATATCGACGACATCGAAATGCCACAGGCTCTCGAGTATGTATAGCTGGTTACTAAAAACAGCTACATCCTGCGTGCTGTGTGCCAGTTGATAAACATCCAGCACTGACGGGCAGGTCGGTATTGCCAGCGAAAAACAGTTGACCTCATCATAGCCGAGTCCATACAGGTAATCATCTATTAACTGATAGGTATGAGAAAACTCCGACCAACTGCAGATCAGAGATGGATTTTGTGGATCGGAATAACTGAAGGAACAGGACGAACCGATAGCGCCTATGTATCCGATACTGTCCTTTACGGTAACTGCCAAATGCATGTATCCGCCCTTATCAAATACAGCCAGCGAATCCGGTAAGTTCGGTGTGCTGATATCGTATATATAAGTGCCCCCTGTATAACCGGCCACAAACATCAGGTTTCCGTCGACATCCAGCCCCCTGACATCGTGATCGATCGGGATTCCACCACTGCCAACCGGTGCCCATGGATCACTTATATCTATGATCAGGATGTAGTCGTAGCCGACCAGGTAGAGTTCGTTTTCCTCGGCATGAATGAAGCTGACACCGTCACTCAAATCGACCGAGGTGACGATTTCGGGCTGAACCGGATCAGAGAGACTGTAGACCAAAAGACCATAGCTCCTGATAATATATGCCAGGCTGTCGCGGATATAAATATCGTTGTAACCGAAAGATGTGTCCAGGCGTCCCACCGAATCCGGGTTTTCCGGATCGGAGACATCGACTATCGCGATCCCATCTCCCGACTGTGCCAGGTAAATGTAATCATCGTACTTCGCAATTTTTCGACTACTTACACCAAAGTAGAGACAACTGACGCTGTCAATCGCCGAGGGATCGCTGATATCGAATACCATCAGGCCATTGTAATCGACGCTATAGAGGTAGTCGCCGTCTATACAAAAATCCAGCATCCCCGACCAGTTGAGACTCGCTAGATACGTCAGACCGGTATCCGCTCGTTCGAACAGGAGATCATCCTGATTCTCAAGCACAAGATCATCCATCTGCTTCATTTCCATATATTTTTTATGCAGATCGTAAGCAACCGGATCAGAACTTGATTCAACAGAAAAATCTGATGCAAAAAGTGAAACGCCTGATACCAAAAACAAGAATGTGATTAGAAATAAGGTAACCCGATTCATAAGAAACCTCCCTGCAGGATGTAATCCCCGTATGACTTCAAGAATCCCTTTCAGTCCACGCATTGGGATAGAATGAGTTAATGATGTGGTTTTGACTCGCCCGTTACAGGTTAGTGCTTATTATATAATGCTTCCGCAGAACTGAACTGTCAAGAAAATTGATTTGATTTACCTTCTGTTTCTCAATCTCAAGTGCCTCATAACAGGGTTTTGTAAGTACTTACCTACTGCGTCCTGTGTGTCTGCACAGGCTTTAAATCGAATTGACTTATCTCTCCCATGTGGTATCTTCCGATCTTATGACGAACAGTGAGCTCAGACGGCATATCTTCAGGCTGGCATGGCCGATTGTAATCTCAATGGTCCTGATTCGCGGAGTCGGCATCGCGGATGTCATAATCATCGGTCAAACCGGCAAGAATCCTCTGGCGGCGATTGGGCTCGGACAGCAGATCACATTTCTTGGGATGGCGCTGGCTTATGCCCTTTCGGTCGGTGTCAATGTCCTGGTGTCATATTATACAGGCGCAAATAAACCTAAGCGGCGCACCAGGGTGATTAATACCTCGGTCTGGCTGGCTGTCGCGGTCGGTGTAGTGATGCTTGTTCTGGGCAATTTGCTTTCTCGGCCGGTGGCACGTTTTATGGGCGCGGAGGCCGAAGTTCTCGAGCTGGCCTGGGATTACCTTAAGCTGATCTGGACTTTCTATACATTCAGAGTATTCGTGTACACCCTCACCATGATCTTTCAGGGCACGGGCGATTCACGCACACCGATGTATGTCGTCACTGTGACCAATCTCGTCCACATAGTCCTTGCGTATGTTTTAGTCTATGGTAAACTCGGCCTGCCGGAGATGAGTGTGGAGGGTGCCGGATATGCGACCGTGGTGTCAGACCTGATGGGATGCCTGATGCTGTTCTTTATCGCCATGCGGCGGGGTCTGATTCGCTTTTCAGCCGGCTGGATGCGCAAAAAAGACCTGCTTCGATTGTTTAAACTCGGACTTCCGGTAGCCGGTGAAAGGGCCCTGGTGTCTTCCGGAATTGCACTTTACCAGGCGATCGTTTTGCACTATTCTGTCGCGGCCTATGCCGCAACGCAGATCGTGATCAATATTGAAGCTTTTTCTTTTCTGCCGGGGATCGCATTCATGCAGACGGCACAGATCATGGTCGGCCAGAACCTGGGAGCGCGAAAAATGGACCAGGCTGTCCGCTCCGGATACCAGGCGCTGTGGATACCCGGTATATTCATGACGCTGTTGGGCGTTTCGTTTTTGTTGATTCCATCGATCTGGGTACATATGTTCACCAGCGATCCGGAAGTAGTCCCGCTCGGGATTATAGTCTGCCAGATGGCGGCATTCATGCAAACCCCTCTGGCATTGACAATGGTCTTCGGAGGCGGACTGCGCGGCGCGGGTGAAACCCGCTGGGTCATGTACATTACATTCATAGGTGCGTGGGGCGTGCGCCTGTCGGTGGCCCTGCTGGCGGCTTATGTTTTCAAAACCGGCATATTCTGGGTCTGGTTTGCAATGTTCGCCGACTGGGCGGCACGGGCTGTGCTGATGTTCTGGCGATATCGCAAAGGAGGATGGAAACTGGTTGAAGAAGATGATGATGACGATGATGAAACTGAAATTAAACCTGTAAGCGGGGGATACAATGTCAAAAAATAAGCTCTACCTGCATCCGAAGTATTATGACATAGCATTTGATTTTCGCGACCTGAACAAGGAAAGCCGCTTTTTGATAGAAGTCTTCAGACGAATCCAGGGGCGCAAACCGAACTCGGTGGTCGATATCGCCTGCGGGCCGGGCTACCACGCGATCGAGTTTTCACGAAAACAGCATATCGACTATTCTTACGGACTGGATTTGTCTCCACAGATGGTGCGCTACGCACGCAAAAAGAACAAATGGATGCGGGGCGAGGCGGAAATCCTCGAGGGCGACATGATCGATTTCAAGCTTCCCAAAAAAGTCGATCTGGCGCTTTGTATGATCGCCTCGATTCATATGCTGACCTCGGTCGACGATATTTTGACCCATCTCGATTCAGTCGCCCGCAACCTCAAATCAAAAGGGCTCTACGTGATCGAGATGCAGCACCCGCGCGACAATTTCGAGGAGCAGGAAGACGATACCAATATCTGGGATATGGAAGACGAGGATGGAACAAAAGTATTCGTTCAATGGGGAACCGAAGAAGATCCCTTCGATCCCATTACCCAGGTTCATCAGACAAAAGTCACGATGCAGATATCAGAGAAGGGCAAGAAACGCCGGAGCCATGTTTTTACCGATCCCTACCGGATACTGCCCTACCAGGAATTCCAGTTGCTGGTGCGTTTGAATAACAAATTCGATTATCTCGGTTCCTACGGCAAATTCAACCTGCGCAAAAAGCTCGACAACTCGGAATCGAGCTGGCGCATGATCGCGGTTCTTCAAAAGAAACGTTGATTATTTGGTGAGGATCCTGTAGGCCAGCGCGAGCCCGTCCAAAACCAGCGAGGGATTGACCTCGTCGATCATATCAGTATGTTCGGCGATCATCGGGGCCAGCCCGCCGGTCGCGACTACGAAAAAGCTGGTCTTCTGCTCCTCCGTTATTCGTGCCAGTAAACCCTCGATCATAGCAACAGTGCCGTACAGGAGTCCGGACTTGATTGATTCTTCGGTCGTACGCCCGACAAAACTTTGGGGTGGTTTAAGATCAACATTGAAGAGCTGGGCGGCCCGTCGCGACAATGACAAGGCCGAGGTCTGAAGACCGGGACAGATCACTCCCCCCAGGTATTCGCCTTTTTTTGTGACGACATCGATCGTTGTCGCAGTGCCGAAATCTATAATTATGCAGGCTCTCCGGTGGCTGTTATATGCCGCCAGCGCTCCCACCACGCGGTCGGTGCCGACCTCTCTGGGATTGTGGTAGAGATTGACAATCCCGAGTTGTAATTCTCCCGACACCAGAAGCGGTTCTTTATCATAATAGGCATGCGCCATCTCGACCAGACGCGGAGTCAGGCCGGGCACGACTGAACCGATTACGATTGCCTCGATATCGTCTCTGCCACGCCCGCTTCGTTTAAGAAACCAGTCCAGCGCACGGGCGCACTCGGCCGAAGTACCCAGCTCGTTCGATGTAAACCGGGCATCGGCGATAAGAACATCATGTTTGTACAAGCCGAAAACGGTATTGGTATTGCCACAGTCGATCGCGACCAGCATGATTGAGCGCTCCTTTCGAACTGCCACAAGATGCAGTCATCAGGCTCATTCTGTCAACAGCTTTTGCCACAAAAAAACGCCCGCGGACAGGCGGGCGTTTGAATTTGAGCAGGATTGTGTTTAGTGACCGCCTAAAATAATCGGCAGACCATCGGAGGCATTTCCGATTATAACGGTCTTGGCGTTGGTCGAAGTGGCTAAATCCTCGGTCGCCTCTATACCCTTCCAGCGCAGGAAGTCTTTGGTCAGGCCGGCCGAGACGATCTGCTGGAACTTGCGGATACCCTCGGCTTCGATGACTTTTCTTTCGGCCTCCTGCTTTTCTTTCATCAAAGTAAATTCCATTCTCTGCTGTTCCTGGTCGGCTGCAAGCTTGTCGTTGATAGCATCCGAAATCCGTTTAGGCAAACTCACATTTCGGACAATCGCGTTATCGACGTTGACGAATTTGCCGGCTGTCAATGAATCCATCGCCTTGACGATCGAACTGGAGATTTCCTCGCGCTTGGTGGAATAGATCTCCTCCGGTTTGTAGCGTCCCACGATAGTACGGGCGATGCCTCGCAGAGCCGGTGCTACCACAACATTATAATAGTTCGGACCGACAGTAACCTGCAGGCTGTCCAGTTTTTTGACCACCGGACGATACCAGATAGAAACCTCGAGTTGAATAGTGGCACCATCAGACGAGAGCACATCCAGAATCTCCTGCTTCTCCTGGAGCTGTGTCTTGTAGACATAGAATGAATTCCACGGGAAATGCCACTGGAAGCCCTCGGTGTAAATCTTGTCCATCTCAGTTCCACCCTGGAACTTGAGGTACTTGACTCCATGGTGGCCCGATGGAACCTGTGTTCCGCAACCGGTGAAGACCACCGGGAGCATAAACATTACGAACATCAGAACCAAAAGCGAACTGCGGCGGATAGTTTTCTTCTGC
>WJMC01000141.1 GCA_014728145.1 Candidatus Zixiibacteriota bacterium
ATACTGAATAAATCCAATGCCGCCCGGATGATCTCCGGATTCGTGACTTTAAAACCTGGCGAAGAAGTCGGCATCCACAACACCGAGGACTACGAAGAGCTGATTGTGGTACTGGAAGGCTCGGGCGTGGTCGTAACCGAGAGCGATGGTGAGCGCGCGGTCAGAATCGGCCAGGTGGCCTACAATCCTCCCCATTCCGAACACAATGTCAAAAATTCAGGTAAGAGCCTTTTGCGTTATATTTATATCGTTTCTAAAGCTGACTAGATCGCCTACTTTATCTTCATCCTCATGATGAGTTAAACTGTAAGCCAAGAAATCCTCCAATCCAAATATCATCAACATACCCAATGACTCCATGGAAATCAGCGATATGCCGATTGATCTGGATAAATTCAACATCTACGGTCGAGATGAAAATGCTGAAACACCAATTCTTATTGGATTTACAGGAAAACAGGAAGACTTAGAAAGGCTCGGAATAAGATTAGACTGGATCTCGGAGACTACTATATCGACATCTATTAAACTTAAGATGTTACCACTTTTATGTCAAGTTAAGGGAGTACAAAGAATCAAATCTCAACCTATACCAGACTTGGAACTAAATTACAGCACAGACGATATCAATTGTGTTTATTCAAATGTACAGACGAATTTGAAAGTGAGTGGCGACAGTGTTATAGTTGGAATAATCGATGGCGGTCTGGATTGGCTGCATGAGGACTTCATAGATTCCAGCGGAAACACGAGAATACGCTATTTCTGGGATCAAAGCGACTCATCGGGACTAAATCCCATAAATCCCGCCTTCAATTTCTTCAGTAAACACTCAAATATACTCTTTCACAAACACTGTTAAGCTATGATGTTTATCTAAATATCAATTAAATACTTTGTCTACCCAACAGGTGGGATTATAAAAAACCGCCCTTTCGAGCGGTTTGCATTTTTATCAAATCTATGCGGATATGTATGCGATTTATTCCGTCTGGCTGGGTTCCCAGTCGTTCCAGCCCCGGTCCGAAGCGGCCGTGATTCCCTTCAATCTCAAATCGAAATCATCAGGATTAGTCGCCTGGGTCATCGCCTCCTCATAGGAAATAACCCCGTTGCGATAGAGCTTCATAATCGACTGGTCAAACGACTGCATACCATATTGTACACCGCCCGACTCGATCAAATCCTGGATCTCCATCGTCCGATCCGGCTTGATCAGACATTCCCGGATCGACCCCGTCGAAACCATCACCTCCACCGCCGGAACTCGTCCCGGACGGTCAGCCCGTGACAACAGTCTCTGGCAGATGATCGATTTCAGGGTTCCCGCCAGAAGCAGGCGGATCTGCTGGTGCTGATGGGGCGGGAAAAACGAAATAATTCGCGAGACAGTCTCGATCACATTCATGGTATGCAGAGTGGTCAGCACAAAGTGCCCGGTATCGGCCGCCGATAAAGCAGTCGACATCGTATCGGCATCACGAATCTCACCGATCAGGATCGTATCCGGATCCTGGCGGAAAGCGTGGCGCAGAGCCGAAGTAAACGAAGGCGTGTCTCCGCCGACTTCACGTTGCGAGACGATACTTTCCTTATCCCGGTAAATATATTCAATCGGGTCCTCGATCGTCAGGATATTGTCCTTGCGGTTGCCGTTGATATGCTCAATCATCGAGGCCAGTGTAGTCGATTTACCCGAACCGGTGGTCCCGGTAACGATCACCAATCCGCGGCGATTCTCGGCGATCTTCTTGATAATCGGCGGAAGATACAATTCCTCAAAAGTCGGTACAGTAGTGTTGACCGCGCGCAGGGCGATACCGATCGTGCCACGCTGGCGAAAGAGGTTGATCCTGAACCGTCCCAGCTTGGCTACCGACAACGCCAGATCCATCTCGTTTCTGGCCAGAAATCGCTTCTGCTGTTCTGGGGTTAATATCTGGTTGATGACCTCATTTAGATCATCCTTGGACATCGGCGCAGTATTGATCGGTGTCAATACACCATCGACACGCAAAGTGGGCCTGATTCCCACACGGATATGCAAATCGGAGGCGCCCTTGGAAAGCATCTCCACCAGCATCTGGCGCAGATTCATACACAAACCTCCCCGGGATGTAAGCGATAGTTATTTAGATCAGGTGGGATCGACCAGAAACAGGGTCTGCCCGAATTCCACCGGCTGACCATTTTCGACCAGCCGCTTGACAACTTTGCCCGATACCTCCGATTCGATCTCGTTCATCAGCTTCATAGCCTCGACAATACAGACGACTGTGCCCTTCTGGACATTGCCACCCACTTCCACATACGGCGGAGCGCTCGGCTCCGGCGAGATGTAGAACGTGCCGACCATCGGAGATTTTACCGGTACATAATTATCATCGGCAGATTCGGTTTTCTCTGCAACCGGTGCGGGTTCTTTTTGTTGCGGAACCGCCGCGGGAGGAGGTGAGGAAACTTCGGATGGTGCTGAAACCGGTGCCGGTTCCATACGCTGAGAAACAGCCGGGACATTGATCTCGGTCGCGCCTCGATTCTTGCCATGGCCGTTCGAGCCCGACGCGAAACGCTTAATTATCTTAACCTTTCGTCCCCAGCGGGTTACCTCGAGTTGAGCGATATCGGATTCTTCAACCAACTTGACCAGTTTTCTTATCTGTGACTCAAACATAGCAACCACCCATTTATTACAGTTCGATAAGTTCTTTTTCAGCCTTGTTCAAAATCAGGCTCTTGTTCTTCTTGATAACGACATCATCCTCGATCCGGACTCCTCCCCAGTCAGGAATATACACTCCCGGCTCGATCGTAATGACCATATTCGATTTCAGTTCCGTTTCGGAACGGTTTGAAACCGCGGGTTTGTCGTGAACCACCACCCCGAGGCCATGACCGAGGCCATGACCGAAATACTTACCATAGCCGGCCTTGTCGATCATCTTACGTACTTTTTCGTCCAGGTCTTTGGCCATAATCCCGGCTTTGGCATAACGGCATCCAGCCTTCTGCGCCTTGAGCACGAGATTATACACCTTTTTCTGTTTCGAAGTTGCCTTGCCCAGAACGATAGTACGGGTCATGTCGGAATGATAACCATTGTAAATCGCCCCGAAATCCATGGTGATGAAATCACCTTTCTCGACCTTCTTGTCGGAAGCTACTCCATGAGGCATGGCAGAACGATAGCCGGAAGCGACGATTGTATCGAAAGCGGGATTGGAAGAACCCAGCATCTTCATCTGGTATTCCAGTTCGGCGGCAATTTCATTTTCACGAACACCCGGCTCGATTATATTTAGAATCCTCTCGAAGGCGGCGTCGGAAATCTTGACTGCCTCTTTGATATCATTGATTTCGCTTTGTGTCTTGGTGATCGATAATTCACCGACCAGATCTTCCGCGGGAATAAAAACCGTATGAGGCAACAGCTGGCGGAGCTGTTCCAGCATACCGAAAGTCAGGTCACCCGACTGGAAGCCGATCTTGATATTTTTCTTTTGAAGCGGTTTGAATTCCGGAAAATCCATTACCGGGTCTCGCTGACCGATCTCTATTTTGGCCCCTTTGACCTGTTGGGCAGATTGATCTTTGTAACGGAAATCTGTAAAGAAATAAGATTGAGTCGGAAATACCAGAACCTTTGCCGACGATCCGGAAAAACCAGTCAGGTACCTGATATCTGTAATCCGTGTAACCAGCAGGCAATCAAGATTGTCCCGCTTAACAAGTTTCTGTAGTTTTTTCAAATTCTGTACCATGATCTAATTCTCCAGTGATTCCAGCAATTCCTCAATCCGCTTGTTATCGGGTTGCCGTTGTAAAATCTGTTTGCACATCCTTTTAGCCTGGTTTTTATGTCCCTGGCGAATAAACAGCTTGACCATTGTCAGAGTCGCAAACTCTCCTTTTAAAGCAGTATCATCGGATTTCGTACTTTTAGGCCTCGCTTTGGGCTCAGGTTTCAGCTCGATTTTAGAAATTTCCCTGAAATCAACCTGACCCAGCGGATCAAGTTGACTTACCTGTTTTAAATACGACCTTGCCAGTGCATGTTCCCCGGTTTCCATATAAATCCTGCCAACCAGCTCAAGCGCGGCGGGATGTTCCGGGAGAATCTGCAGAGTCCGAAGCAGGTAATCTAAGGCCTTCTCCTTTTTATCGAGCGTATAATAGACTTTACCCAGCATCCAATACAGGGTTGGGTAACCGTCAAAATCGTTAAGATGTTCCTTTAATACATCTAAAGCCTTCTGGCACTCATCTCTCGACAGGTGTACATCAGCTAACCGGGCAAAAGCTTCCGGCAGTAACCGTTCGCATTCAGCTATATCCTCAACTCGTCCCCTGATAAATGTAAGCTTCGCCACGACCTGCCTTTCCGGGTCAAAGTTAAGTTTACGTTAGTTTAGTGTCAAGTAAAACTTTAGCTCTCGGAATTGGCCACGATCCGATTTATTATCTCGGTGGTAGACAATCCCGGCTGAAGTTTCACCCGTACGACCTTTCCCCCGTTATTTTTGACCTGTTCCGCTCCGACTATTTCCGATATGGCGTAATCCGCACCCTTGGCGAGGATGTCCGGTTTGATATTTTTAATCAATTCCAGCGGAGTTTCATCGTCAAAAGGGATCACGTAATCGACCGCCTCTAAAGCGGCCAGCACCCTGCTTCGGTCGGTATACGGTATAATCGGTCTTTCCGGTCCCTTGATCCGGTGGACCGAGCGGTCAGAATTCAAACCGACTATCAATATGTCGCCCAGCTTTTTACAATCGGTCAGAAGCTTTATATGACCGTAATGCAGGAGATCAAAAACTCCGTTTGTGAAAACAACTTTTTTGTCTTTCCATTGAGGTTTCAATGCCAGCAGTCTTTCCAGGCTGACAATTTTCCCGCTGGCCTCCCCTTTCAGGTAGCGCTTGATCTGGCTAAACAACTCAAACCTGCTGACCTGAGCTGTTCCCAGCTCCTCCACCACCATACCGGCCGCCTGGTTCGAAATAAACGCCGCCTCCGGCAGACTCGCCCCGGACGCGACCGCCGAGGTAAATGCGGCGATAACAGTGTCGCCGGCTCCGGTAACATCGAAAACCCTGCGTGCGACAGTATTGAGATAAGTCACCTGGCCCTCCTTTTCGAACAAAGCCATACCTTCGGCACCGCGTGTGATCAATATCGATTGGGCATTGAGTTCATCCAATAGCCCCCGGCCGACCTCCTGCAGATCATCGTCGGTGCGGATTTTTCTGCCGTAGGCAAACCCGGCTTCATGGTGGTTTGGCGTAATCACTGAAACATCACGGTATGACCTGAAGTTGACGTCCTTGGGATCGACCGCCACGAAAATATCTTTTTTGCGACAGAGCCTGATGATTTCCTCCAGCAATCCGGGGGTGATAACTCCCTTACCGTAATCGGATATTATAACACTGCTAATATCCGCCAGGCAGGCCTTGAAATTATCTATAAGCTTCTTTTCAACCTGCTCGGAAACCGGTCCGACCAGTTCATCATCAGCCCGTACAACCTGTTGATTTGAGGCGATTATCCGTGTTTTGACCGTTGTAGGTCGATTATCATCAACTACGATGTTAGAAAAGTCGATACCCCTGCTCTCCAAAAGCGAGTTGAACATGTTCGATTCAGAATCATGTCCGTAAACACCCAGCAAAACCGGCTCATCCCCCAGCCTCTTGATATTCAACGCGACATTGGCCGCGCCGCCCAGACGCAATGTTTCATCGCGGATTTCCACAACAGGGACCGGCGCTTCGGGCGAAATCCTCTGCACATCACCGATCAGGTAGCGATCCAGCATCAGGTCGCCAATAATCACTATCTTACTGCGGCCGAAGTCAGCAAACAGCTGTTCTACGCGTAATTCGTCTATGTCCATCTCTTTATACCTTTTTTGAGGTTGACTTTGACTTAAATTGTAATACTTTTACCTCAAAACTTCAAGGAGGAAATCAATGCAACAGCCTCAGGGCAGGCCGCAAAAGATTCAAGTCGAGATGGGGGATAAGCTTCCTGACGAGGTCTATTCCAACCTGCAATTTATAAATTTTTCCCCTGCGGAATTTATTGTTGACTTCGCGCGCTTCTCCCCGGGCCATACCAAAGCAAGGATTCATGCCCGGATTATAATCAACCCTACAACAGCTAAGGGACTTTTGAAAAACCTCGAGAACGCGGTTTCCAAATATGAAAACCAGTTCGGTGAAATAAAACTCTTTGGCCAGCAGGATAAAACCATCGGCTTCCAGTCACCTGACAAAGCCGAATGATAATAATTTCTTGTAGCGAATATAAGTGATCTTATCTCGTGCATATATACGGAAAGGAAATTTAATATGGCAGAGGGCAAAATTGGCGCATTCACATTTGTTCTGCATTCCCATCTACCGTACGTGCTTTCGCATGGGCGCTGGCCGCATGGTACCGACTGGCTCAATGAGGCCTGTGCCGAAACCTATATTCCGATTCTGGATATGATCCATGAACTTGTCGACGAGGGCATTTCGCCTAAATTGACGATCGGGATTTCACCTGTTCTCTGCGAGCAACTGGGGCATAAATCATTCAAAAATGAATTTTGTGGTTACCTTGAAAACAAAATCCAGGCCGCCAATACGGACCGTGAAGTCTTCGACCGCCATGGCGACACGCATATGCTTCAGCTGGCCGAAATGTGGCAAAATTTCTATACCCGTACCAAAATTCACTTCGAAAAAAACTATCGCCATAACCTGCCCGAAGCGTTCAAAAAACTCCAGGACGACGGCCATATCGAAATTATGACCTGCGGTGCAACTCATGGTTATATGCCGCTTTTGTCGCAGGACACGACGGTCCAGGCCCAGGTCAAACAGGCGGTGCAGTCCTATGAGAATTTCTTCGGATGTAAACCGCGCGGGATCTGGCTCCCCGAATGCGCTTACCGTCCACGCTATGAATGGGGTCCCCCGGTTGAAACCGACGCTCTCGGTAGCAGTCCCTATCTGCGTAAAGGTGTGGAGGAATTCCTGTCTGAAAACGGGATCGAATATTTCGTTATTGACAGCGCTCTGCTCAAAGGCGGGAAGGCAATCGGTGTCTATATCGATCGCTTCGATGCGCTCCAGAGACTCTGGGGCCAGTTCGAAAAAGGTTACAAACCCAGAAAAGAAAGCACCGAACGCTCCCCGCACGAGATCTACCTGGTCTCCTCCGGGGACAGCAATAAAAAGCCGGTGGCGGTCTTCACGCGCGACCCTGATACCGGCCTGCAGGTCTGGTCGGGCGAACATGGTTATCCCGGCGACGGCAATTACCTCGATTTCCATAAAAAGCGGTTCCCCGGAGGCCATCGCTACTGGAGAGTAACTTCTCCCAAATCCGACCTGGCCGACAAGAAAGAATACAGTCCGGAAAAAGCCGCCCAGCGCATTCCGGAAAACGCCGGCCATTTCAAGTCACTTATTAAGGAAATCCTGACCCAGCACTACGGCAATTCCGTCAAACCCGGTTTCCTGTGTGCGCCGTTTGACTGCGAACTGTTCGGCCACTGGTGGTTCGAGGGTGTCAACTTCCTGAAACTGGTGGTTCAGTATGTTCAGCAGGATGAGAATATCGAGCTGGCAACCTGTAGTGAATACCTGGACCAGGCCAAACCGACCGATGTAATCTCGATTCCCGAGGGAAGCTGGGGCCAGGGAGGTTATCATTATATATGGCTGAACGAATGGACTGACTGGACCTGGAAACATATTTATCCCGATGAGCTCAAGATGAGTGAGCTGGCACGCAAATATGGTGATTCAGACGACGATAAACTTCACAATATCCTCAAGCAGGCGGCGCGTGAATTGATGCTTCTGTGCGCCTCCGACTGGCAGTTTTTGATATCGACCTGGGCCGCACGTGATTACGCCGAAATGAGGCTGGCTGAACATCACGCCCACTTCAGGCGCCTGGCAAATATGGCTGAAGCCTACGCCGAAGGCCTAGATGTCGACAAAGAAGACTGGACGTTTTTAGGCGACCTGGAATCGCAGGACAACATCTTTCCGAATATCGAACCAAAATGGTTCGCCGAAGTCGAATTCCCGGCTGATTCCTGACATAAAACTAACAGAGTAATGATTTACAGTTTCCGGTAAAAAATATCTTTACCGGAAACTTTTTTGTTGTGGTTTTCGTTAATACCAGACTATAAAGATCGTGTTTGCATATTATCGTTGTTAAAATCATACTATCTATCCGGAGGAAAGATGAAGTATCTCGAATTATTGTTTGCTTTTTCGATGGTGTTCTGCGTGTTTGGCGCGATGGCTATCGCCGACAATCACCAGCAAGATGTGCAGCAACAGGCGGGTGCCATGGGTGCTCCGCCGGAGATGAAGGAATGCCGGATGCTGATCGGCGACTGGGATGTTGTGCAGAAATGGAAAATGGATCCGACTTCCGACGAATGGATGACCGAGGAGGGCACCAGCACTTTTGAATATGCCCTCGACGGAGCAACCGTCATCCAGCATTTCGAGTCGCAGATGATGGGGATGCCGTTTGCAGGACTCGGTATGACCTGCTTCAACCGTGAAACCGGCATGTGGCAGACAAGCTGGGTCGATAATATGGGTGCCCAGATTATGCTGATGGAAGGCGATATGCACGATGATAAGATGGTTTTGGATGGTACCGGTTTATGGAACGGCCAGAAGTACTGGGCCAGGGTTTCATTCTATAATATGACCGACGACCGCTTCGAGTGGAGTTATGAAATGTCTATGGACGGTAAAAACTTTGTCCAGACCGGCCACATGGTGTACTCGAAAAAGAAATAAGATTCCCGGAGTAAAAAAGGCGGGGTGGATCATCCCGCCTCTTTTAGTTAATTCTGCGACCAGAGTCCGATAATATTTCCTCCCGGGTCTTTAAATAATGCTATATATCCATGTTCGGGTGATATCTGGGTCTTGTCACTGAGGATTTCAGTTCCGGCATCTCTCAGCTTCGCCAGCATCGCTTCCATATCCTCCACCTTCAAATAGAAGTAGTTCTGGGTGGTGTTCGGCTCGCCGGCTGTTGAAAAACCTCCCGCTCCACCATGAGTATCCTGCCAGAGAGCATAGTCGGGCATCACACCAACATCAACTTTCCAGTTAAATATCTCGGTGTAGAACTTGGCGCTTTTCTCCAGATCGGGCGCATGAATCTCCAGGTGACAGATCATTCCGTCGGGCATTTTTTCCATAGACATTTCAGCTCCTTGTTAAAACAATTATACACTTGGCACAGAGGAAAAAATACCGCCTGGTGCGATTTACACAATCATTTTCTGACCGAATTACTAAATTTTACTAAATTTGTCGAATATTGCTTGAAGTAAAAAGAAAAGCCTGCTATTGGCGAGCAGGCTTTCAAGGTCAGAGCCTAATGGATTGGTCACGTAACTTAGGTATCTTGTCTTTTCATAATGGTATACACACACCCTCTTTATCGGTTCCAGAAATTAATTGTAAAACTTTCACAAAAATTACAATTTGCAAATTTCCGGCTAACATGTATCTTCATCATCATTAGAATTTGGCGATAGATAGAATATGGATAAGCAGACACTCGACAAACTGGAATTTTCCCGAATCCGTGAGAGCCTGTCCCAAAAATGCTACTCTCCTCCCGGGCTGGCATTTTCGGAAGCGCTGTATCCGCTGACAGATCATGATAAGATCAGTGCTGAGCTGGATGAGACCGCCCAGATGACCGAAATCCTGCGATTCGAGGAACCATTTCCGCTGGAGACAGTCGATCCGGTCGATGATTACCTATACCGCCTGAAAATCGACAACACATACCTCGATCCTTCCGAATATCGTAAGATAGCGCACTTTATAAATGTCTGCGATCGGATCAAGCGCTACTTCAGGAACAAGTCCGAAAAGTATACACTGATAACAAGTTACATTAAAGAAATCGCTTCCGCCCCCGAGATCTGTCAGAAAGTCGAAAAAGCGATCGACCGTGATGGTGAAATCAAGGACTCCGCCTCCTCCAAACTGCGCAAGATCAGGATCGACAAGCAGGTCGTCCGCAACCGCATCCTCGACCGCCTTGAATCGATGTTGTCAAACCGGCGGTCATCGGGCGACCGCCAGGATGATCTGGTTACAATCCGCGACGGCCGTTATGTCATTCCGGTCTCATCATCAGATTTCACTTCCAAATCGGGTGTGGTCCACGGCCGTTCTAAATCCGGGGCTACTTTCTTTGTAGAGCCGATGCAGACGGTGGAGATGAACAACCAGTTGCGCGGGCTGTACCTCGAGGAAGAGGCTGAAATCGAGAGGATTTTGATCGATATCGGTGATTCGATCCGCGAACGATCAGACGAACTCAAAGCTAATTACCAGATTATCGGGAGAATAGATTTCCTGCATGCCAAAGCACGGCTGGCCGTGCAACTCGACTGCAACAAACCGGAACTGGCCCATAAAGCGTTGTTAGAGCTGAATCAGGCTCGTCATCCCCTGCTGATTATGGCCCATGAGGACAAGCACAAAGTGGTCCCGCTCGACCTCAGCCTGGGAGTGGACTTTAACTGTCTTGTGATTACCGGTCCCAATATGGGCGGTAAGACAGTCGCGCTGAAAACTGCCGGGCTTTTGGCACTTATGGCGCAGTCGGGCCTGTTGATACCCGCCGGAGAAAACTGCAAAGTTGGAATCTTCGACCATGTTTTTGCGGATATCGGAGATGAGCAGTCGATCGAGCTTTCACTGTCCACTTTTTCAGCGCATATCTCGCGCATAATATCAGCCATAAAAGAATGCCGTCAGAGCAGTCTGATTTTGATCGATGAGCTCGGGGCCGGAACCGACCCGGTCGAGGGCTCAGCTTTGGGTGAAGCGATCTTAAACGAGATCCTCAGATGCCGGGGCAAGGCTGTTGTAACGACCCATTATTCGGCCCTCAAAACACTGCCTGAAAAGGACCGGCGGATTCAAAACGCCAGCCTTGAATTCAACCAGAAGACTCTCGAACCGACCTACCGGCTGAAAATCGGACTGCCGGGATCATCTTACGCGATCGAAATGGCCAAACGACTGGGTATGCCGGAAAAAGTCGTTGCCGAAGCGGTCAAACTGGTCGGAAGCCAGGAACGCAACCTGGCCGAACTGATCTCGAAGCTCCAGTCGGCAACCCAAAAGGCGGAATTTGAACGTAAAGTCATGAATGAGCAAAAGGCCGCAATTGATGAAGCCAAAACATTTTACGAGAACAAGAAAGCTGAAATAGAAAAATCTGAAAAAGAACACAAGAAAAACGCGGAAAAAGAGGCCCGGGTGCTGGTCGAAAAAACACGCGCTGATCTCGAACGCTTGATAAAAGAGATAAAAGAAAGCCAGGCCAGCAAAAAGAGCGTCAAAAAAAGCCACGAGTACATCGACCGAAAACGTGAAGAACTGCGCGAGAAGACGACAGACTTTAAAGCCAAACCCGAGCAGTCGCTTTCTCCGGGTGACCGTGTGCTGGTCGAAAACCTTCAGGCCGAGGGCGAGCTACTCGATAAAAACGCTAACACAGGCATCTGGCGCGTTCAGGTCGGTAATCTGGTAGTCAACACCTCTGACGGGCTTTTGAAAAAACTTAAATCAAAAGAAAAAGCTCCCAAACCTCCAGCCGGGGTAAACTATGCTCCCTTTTCTGATATATCGATGCAGATATCACTGCGCGGGATGACCTCCGATGAAGCGGTCAGCGCGCTGGAAAAATATCTCGATTCGGTCGCCCTGGCAAACCTGGAAAAAGTATATATCCTGCACGGCAAAGGCACCGGCGCATTGCGTAAAGCGGTCCATGATTACCTCAAAACTCATCCGGCGATCGAGGATTACAGGCTCGGCTATTTCGATGAAGGTGGATCGGGTGTGACAGTGGTAAGCATGAAACAGGTATAACCGCCCTCACAAAAGAGCTTTTAAATCACTGTAACTGACACGGATTATGTCGTTGTCTTCTATAATCCTGGAGAAATCATCCGAAACCAGAAACTGGTAATCCCAGATCCTGACAGCATTGTAATCAAGGTTTTTTCTTTCGCTGTACTGATGATTCAGTGCACGAAAATCATCGCTGTCGTAAGTTGGGTGAAAATAAAGCTCGGTCACCCCGGCCGGCAGGTTCTCGAGCATAAACTTGTATATCGCCAGCCTCTCATTCTTTCTCGGGGTGAGCGACATCGGAATGTACACCAGGTTGTCGGTAAAGATAAGCCCCATTTGAAGAGCCCGTTTGAGTAGCTCTCCCGGAAGATTCATGAGCTCGGCCAGAGCCATGGAACCAAGCCTCACAGGAAGCTTTAACTTATACGCCATATCCATATACAATTCAACAAGATCAGTGTGCAACTGAAGTGCGCCCATATGGGTGTCGAGATGATCTATCTCAAGTCCGGTTTCAGCAATTTTCTCGTATTGCGCAAGGCACTCCGACTTGACCTCAGCCAGCTTAAAACTGTCATACAAGTCGGTAATTTCATTATATAACCCCCCCTCGCCATTAAGAAGCGATGGGATCCGATCGATGGGCATAAGAGGGCGAATGATATCCCCTTCCCATTCCGAGGTCAGGCTGAAATGAACTCCGGTCGGTTTGTGTAGTCTTTTGAGTAACTCGACCGCGTGATCGAATTCCCGGGCTCCGGCAATCAGGGAGACTGAATCGAGGCGTCCGGTTTCAAGCAGATTTGCAACTGCGCTGTTGGTCCCATGACAGATTCCCATGTCATCAGCATTGACTATAACAACTTTGCTACCCGGATCGAAACCGAGCATTTCAGTTAAAGTCACTGCCCGCTCGGATCCGCGCAGGGGTGGCGGTGAGTAGATCTTAAGCAAATCATCATGGCTTTCGAATCGCATTCAGACAATTAGCTCAGTTCCCGACGTTCAGTCAACAACATCTTATGTGAACAGAATTTTTTAGATGATTTTGGATAAAAAAAGATGGGAGTGGTGGAGGGGGGACGCCCGACTCTAACGTCAGGTGGCTGGTTACCCAGCACGCACCACTCCCAAATTTTTCAGTAGGAGCTTTCGATCTTTCACAGTGAAACATCGCAAATAGTATGCCTCAAACTCAGTTTAGTCTGGATTTTTAGGTTCGAGCTGGCGGTTCAGGGATGTATTTGTATCTTGTTCCAGGGCTTAAACTTACAACCACAATTAAGCCCTTACATATAGATTCCCGGTAATTTATACGATTCTACTCATGAAATAAGTTGACAATCCGGCAGTAATTTTATAGAAAAGCGCATAATTTTTCACATATCGTTAAGCCGTTCAGGGTTTCTGACTCGCAAACTAATCCGAAACAATAAAAACCCTCGTTACAGGTCGAATTTTATCGATTTAATCGAGTTTTACATGTTTTTTCAGCAATCTGCTTCTCCGTCGCCGTCGCTGTCACAGGGTTGATTACCACCCGCAAATGAGTAGTTGATAATATAGACCGCATCGGAAACATCGACAGAACTGTCACAGTTAGCATCACCTGACTCAATCGGATCTGGCGGAGTTCCGCCCGCAAAAGCGAAATTGATGATATAGACGGCGTCGGAGACATCGACGCTCTCATCTGAGTTGGCATCACCGCAAACATAGTCAGGCTCAGGTTCGACGACATTGACCGCCATTGAAAGCGGACCGTCGCCGACCGGATAGGCATTGTAAATTGTCCCGGCCGAATCGAGCTCAGTGATATAATCGGCATAGAAATTAGCCGTAAAGATCGTGCTGTCTGTGGCGGGAACGACCGAGATAACTCCGGTTGAGGTCAGAAGCGGATTGTTCTCGTCATGCAGCATCTGGTTGGAGTGGGCATCGAATGTGAAGACCTGCCCGTTTCCGAACCATCCCCCCCCCGCCAGAAAACCGCTGTGACCGGAAACGACAGCGATATCATTGGGAGTGTTGGCGACAGAGGCGCAGTAAAATGAATCCACGACCGTGAGATTTGTGGAATCGACCACATAGATATAGGCAGGAATATCGACATAATTTCCCGAACAGAGGACATACAGTTCACCATCGGAATCGAGCGCCAGATCCTGCGGGTTTTTACCTATATTAACCTGGACCAAAATCGAATCGCCAGAATTATCCCATTTTGCCAGGCGCCCCTGACCATAAGTTGTATCAGCTGGATCAAACTCATTTAGCGTGATAAAACTGCTGTTTTCTGAGACCAGTATCCCCTGGGGCCTGAGACCGATCGGGTAACTTTCGAGAAGTACATGGTTTTTTGTATCGACTTTGCTCAGGGTATTGGCCACGAAGTTAGTAACCAGCATCAGGCTGTCGTCGATGAATGCGCCGTACCACGGATTAGTTCCGGAACCGAGGTCGATCTCGGCAATCAGGCTGTCATTTTCAAGCGCTATGATATACAAATCAGCCGAGGTCGAATTGATCACGTAAGCGAAATTATCTCTGCAAATCACCTGGTTCGGCACAAGACCGAGCTGGATGAAATCATTGTCGACCTGTCCGGTTTCGAGATCGATACGCGAAAGCGTTTCAGCAGTACCGTTTACTACGATCAACTCGTTGGCCGAAGAAGAAACCGAAACCAGCGATAACAATATTAGTGCCGTACATGAAATTTTAAGTATCATTGTTTTTCTCCCTTATTTAGATCACAGGTGAGATTGATTCCGAGCGAATAATTTCGGCCCGGAAGTGGATAGCGTTCGAGTAACTCGTAGCTTTCGGAGAAGACATTGTTCGCAGAAGCTTCGAACTGTATTGTAAAGATATAGACTTCCTGCTTAATCCCGATTGTCAGATCGGTCAGATTGTATGGATCAAGCGATTTGGTGTTGGCACGACGGCTGTACCGTTTGGACACCCATCGATTTTCGATTGACAAAAATATACTGCCCGGGGTCAGGGTGTAGCTTAAGTCAACCATCCGGCGCGGATAAAAGACCAGATCGTTGTCATGATAGTTCGATTCCCAACTGCGATCCTGAGGGTCACACATTGTCAACGCGAAACAGATCTGCCCCAGGTCGCTTAGAAGTTTCCAGCGCAGGTTGAAGCTGACATTTTCGACCACGGCAGAGGAGAGGTTGCGCGGGAAGAATTTCCCGTCAAAGCGACGGGTCCAGTAGATCAGGTCGCGAATATAGCGATGTTCATACTCGATACCGAACCGCCATATCCCGCCCCACATGAAATCGTAATCGAGACCGCTTTTAAATATTTCCGCCTTCTCCGGTTTCAGGTTCGGGTTGCCGACTGAAAAGGCATCTTCTCCCCAGAATAGTGAAGCATAAGTCGGCGCGCGATAAGTATTGGAATAAGATGCGAACAGACTGAATCCACTTAATGCACCTCCATCCAGGCTGACCCTGCAAAACGGCGATGTCAGGGGCTGGTTCAGGCGGGAAACTGTCTGTGAAAGACCGAGATGAATGTGGATATCCTCGAAGACCTGATTGCGCGGTAAATCGAAACGGCTGTCGTAACCTAAACTTAAACTACCACGATTCTCTTCAACAGATAAGGGTGCCTGGTCGGTTTTAACCATATTGGTCTGCCGGAATCGATTGAACTCACTTTCCATTCTTGTGTTGATCTGATGATCGACCGACAGAAGAAAACTGTTTTCCAGATAGACATTTACACGGCTGTCACGGTACTTGCTGTCGTATGGAATAAATGAGTCATGGTCAGCATAATGCTGATGCGAAAGCAGGTAAGTGCCCCCGCCCATGATTTGCCAGCAGGGTTTGAGTTTGAAATTACCTGCAAGCATAAAGCGACGATCCGACTCCGATTTTCCGGCAGTCTCGGTCAATTCATAGACCGCACCCGGAAGACCCGCCTGCGAGGCAACTTCCGAAAAAGTCAGCCTCAGGTCACCACGGTTTTGGAGCATATAATCCAAATTAACGTAAAAAGCAGTGCTCTGGCGGTGATTATTCGAGCGTTTTACTTTCCCCTCTTTGGGATCATCATAATTGAAATCATTGGAAGAGGTTGTTCGAGAAAAAAGCGCTTTTACTGACAGCGATGAATTGAAGCGATGTTCGAAATCCATGCCGGTCGAAGTGTAGGAATAACTGCCAAATTCCTGCCTCAACGAACTCTTTTCCGTATTTGAGTTCCGGCGTGTTATAATATTAACGGTACCCGCTAATCCCCCCGCTCCCATAGCTGAACCGGACCCATCGGTGTAAATCTCAATTTTTTCGACTATCTGCTTGGGGATTCTGTTTAGGTCGACCTCCCCGGTCAAGCGGGAATTGAGCGCTACACCATCGATAAAAACAGCGGTCTGTCTGGCAGGTGCTCCGCCGATTGAAATAGAGGCCGACTGACCGGAAGCCCCCGACGACAGCATCATAACGCCCGCAACATTATCGAGCAGGTCAGCAAGATTTCCCGCCTTTTTGAATTCGGGACTGTCCGAAGATAAAACTATTTTCCCGGCATGATCCGGATCGTAATCAGAAACAACAACCTGGTCTGACTGGGAATAGAGATGTTTAACGAGCACGACATGATGGCAGATGCTGTTTCCGGGCGAGAGCCTGATCTCATTCGACTCATGGCTGTAATATCCCTCGGCGCGCACAATCAGGACAGCTTTCTCGATTCCCGATGTATGGAAACTGTACTGGCCGTTTTGGTCCGTAAACACACTTAACCCGTCGGGTGAAAGAATCACCTCGGCGGAGACAACCGGCTGGCCGCTTCCATGTTCGCTGACCCGGCCGTAGAGCGATATATCAGGATCCGCCATTACTGAAGCATACAAAATAAATAGAAACAATGCTGAAAAGGCCGGGATGCCGAATGGATTCGGGGAGCAGTAAGGTCGTTTGCAGGAGGACATGATTAAACTCTCCTCGCCCGCGCAAGGTTGAAGTTCAAACCATCCGGCAGGTCTCCTGACTTCACGGTTTCGAACCCGAAACCCGACCTTCCCATCATATCTGACAGTGGTGTTATCACATTTTCGTGATAGCAGGTTTCAGTAACCGCATACAGTAGCGGGGCTGTGACGGATTCTCACCGCCTTCCCTGTTAGGCTGCATGCACCGGACAATTGTCGAATTTAATTTAAAGATATGGTTCATGAAGTCAAAGTCAAGCAAAAACAAATCATCCCCGGTCAGCGGCGAGTTGGCCGCAGGCGGCCTTGATATCTGCCCCGCGCGAATTGCGCACCGTGACTGCCGGCGCACGCGGATAGAGGTAATCCCTGAATGCCAGGAGATCTTCGTTGGTGGAGGGCTTTAAGTCGGGAGGCATATCCTCTGCTGGATTGTAATTGATCAGGTTTATCTTGCAGGGTACTCCCTTGATGAATTCGGCCAGTTTCTGAGCCATTTCGAGCGTATCGGTAATCCCGGACAGCATCAGGTATTCAAATGTCACACGCATACCGAACTTGTCGCAATAGTACTGTGCGGCGCGCTTGAGTTCCGGCAACGGGTACTTATTCGCAATCGGCATCAATTTTCGCCTCACATCCTGGTCAGCGCAGTTGAGCGAGATTGCCAGACGGATTTTGAGCAAATCGTCGCTGAGGCGGTAGATGCCGTCGACATGCCCGGAAGTCGAGATCGTGATCTTGCGGTAACCGATGCCAAAGCCTTTTTCAGAACGAAGTATTTCGACAGCCTTTTTGATATTTTCGTAGTTCAGAAACGGCTCACCCATCCCCATGAAAACCAGGTTGGTAATCCGTTCCTCAGATGACAGCCCGGCCCTGATAACAGCCACCTGAGCGAGAATCTCACCCACCTCCAAATCACGCATGAATCCCATACCGGAAGTTCTGCAGAATTGACATCCCAGCGGACATCCGACCTGCGAGGAAATACACAAAGTCAGGCGGTCATATTCGGGAATCTTGACTGCTTCGACACAATCGCCATCACCGAGACGAAAGAGATACTTGATCGTACCGTCCGCTGATCTTTGAACTTTTTCTACCACAGGCAGGCTGACATGGCAGTTGTTTTCCAGCTCGGACCTGAATCCCTTGGAGAGGTTGGTCATATCTGAGAAATCGTAACGGCCTTTCTGGTACATCCATTGAAACAACTGTCTGCCGGCGAATTTTTTGTACCCTTTGTCGAGGACAAACTTTTCGAGTTCAGTCTCTGTCAAACCGAACAGGTTAGTCATTGCGGTCACTCTTTCTCAGTTTGAACATTATCTTGATCGGCACACCTTCGAACTTGAAGTGATCTCGAAGCTGATTCTCGAGGTATCGCTGATAATCATCTTTTATCAGCTTGGGGAAATTAGAGAAAATTATGAAACGCGGGGGTTTGATGTCGACCTGTGTTATGTAAAGCAGGCGGATATGCTTGCCCTGCACCGCCGGTGGATGTTTCCGGGCGACTGTCTTTTCCAAAAATTTGTTCAATTCGGAGGTCTTGATGCGTTTATTCTGTTCGTCATCGACATATTGCATAAACTTAAACATGCGCATGACTTTCCTGCCGGTCAAAGCAGACATGAACATAATCGGTATAAACCTGTAGGTCGGAATCTTGTTGTAGATGGCCTGCCGATATCGATCGGCCATATCCTGACCTGCATCAATCAGGTCCCACTTGTTAACACACAGCACAAGCGCTTTGCCCGCTTTCATGATCTGGTTGATAATCTGGACATCCTGGTTCAGGAGACCCTCCTGGGCTTCAATCAGGAGCATGGCCACATCACAGCGTTCGAGTGCCTTGATTGTCCTCAAGGTCATAAAGTACTCGAGGTTTTCCTTGATTCTCGATCTGCGCCTGAGCCCGGCCGTGTCGATCAGTATATATTCGCGGTCTTCGAAACGGACCGCAAGATCGACCGCGTCGCGGGTCGTGCCGGGAATATCTGTGACTATCTGCCTCTGGCACCCGAGTAGAAAGTTAACCAGGGAGGATTTACCGACATTGGGACGGCCCAGTATCGCAATCTTGAGCTTGTCCGATTCAGGCTCGTCAACCTGTTCCGGCATTAATTCAGTCAGTCGATCGAGCATATCCGCCAGGTTGAGACCATTCGCGGCGGATATAGGCTGTGGCTCATCCAATCCGAGGTTCATGAACTCATAGACATCGATAGCCAGATCGGGATTATCGGCCTTGTTGGCAACGAGGAGAACCGGCTTGTCCTGCTTTAAGAGCCTGACAGCGATTTCACGATCGAGATCGGTAGGTCCCACCCGGGCATCGACAATGAAGATTATCTGGTCGGCTTCCTCGATTGCGGCCTCGGCTTGCTCACGCACCATCGTCTCGATCAGGTCCTCAGATTTGGGGACATATCCTCCCGTATCGATCAAGTTGAATTCGCGGCCGTTCCATTCGCCCTTGCTGTAGATACGGTCACGAGTCACACCCGGCTGGTCATCCGTGATCGAGAGACGGTCGCGGATAATCCGGTTGAACATGGTCGACTTACCGACATTCGGTCGACCAACTATCGCCACCAGTGGTAACGGCATCAGCTGTACCTCCTCAGAATCGGCATGCAGGTAGTATACGGAGAATAGCACCCTGCCACCACCGGTATATTTAACTTGGCGGAAATATCTTCAGGAGTCCAGTCGTCCAGGAACTTCCCCTCGCTGTTGAGACAGTTTGGAGGCAACAGGATAACATCATAACAACATTTTTGCTTTTTGAGGTTGCGATAGATATCCTCACCTCCCAGAAGTCCTGACACAGTGATCGAATTCCCCAGAAGCTTGTTTTCGACCGCCGACACATCGATATCGAAGTTTTCGATTCGCTCGAGTTTTTGAGCCAAGACCTGAGGCAACAGTTTTTCCATGAGCATCCCCGTCACCACAACCGCGCGCAGTTTCCTGGTCAGGTGTATTGCCGGCAGTTTCCTGCTTGAAAGCAATTGCCTGAGCATCCCCACCCCGTCCTCGATCTGGGGAAAGCCATCGTAGTATCCTCTGGATGGGATCTCCCTTTTAGCCAGAATAAAGAACTCATCGGCCGGATAAACAAAGCGACAGTCAAGACGCTTCTGAAAAGCAGATTGCATTTTTTCGATCTGGTCCAATGCTGAAACCGCTGTTGCAGGTGTTACCGGATCCAGCTCGGGCAGATATTTCCTGTGAGCTGTCAGCCCGACAGGAACGACCGCGACTGAACTCAGATGGGGATACATCCGCGACAAATCCGTAACCGTCCGCTCCAGGTGGATTTTGTCGTTGATTCCCGGGCACAACACCACCTGCGTATGCAAATCGATTCCGGCCGATATCAGCCTTGTAAGCTGAGGTCTGAGCGGGGGCAGATTCTTTTTTCCCAGCATATATTCGCGTAGTTTTTCGTCAGTGGAATGAACCGAAATATACAAAGGCGACAAATGCATCTCGATAATCCGCTCGAAATCGGCCTCGCTCAGATTTGTCAAGGTTATGTAGTTTCCATGAAGAAACGACTGACGATAATCCTCGTCTTTGAGATAGAGGCTTTTACGCAAACCTCCGGGTAACTGGTGGATAAAACAGAAGATACATTTATTGCGGCATTTTTTGATCGGATCCGGTTCAAATTCGAGTTCGAGAGGCCCGAACTCGGAAGCGTCATACTCAATCTCCTCCTCCGAACCATCGCGCTTACGAATCTGCAATTTCAGGAAATCATCTGTCGAATGATACTTGAAATCGAGCAGGTCATTTATTGGATTACCGTTGATCGCAACCAGGCAATCGCCCGGTTCGAGCTGTGGTTCATATATTTCGCACTTGCTGATTTTCAACATATCACAAAATAACAAAGCGGCGGACGGGACTCGAACCCGCAACAACCAGCTTGGGAAGCTGGTGCTCTACCATTGAACTACCGCCGCAAACCGATAACAAAACACTAATATAAATAGAAATTGCCTGTCAGGCAACAGAATTGAGAAGACTCGAATAGGAATGATTAGACTATCCGGCCATGGATAGCATAGGATAAAATTAAGATTCCCAGGCTAATATCTTATCAAGCGGGAGCACTGCTCTTTTTGGCAGTTTCAGCCTGAGATTTTTCCTGCTCTTTTTTGGCTTCCTCGACGGCCTCTTTACGTTGCTGGGCTTCGAAAGTGGCCTTATCGTACGGCCCCGCCATGATGTTATCATCATAGTATTCGAACAGGGTCGGGCCTCGTTCGGACTGGAGTTCCTTGTACTTGATCCCGATATGGGCCTGGACTCCGGGAAAGGCCTGTAACTCGGCAACGATTTTGGCCTTGATCAGCGACTTGAATTTCTCCTTGAGTTCTATTTTGCGCTGTTTGAGAGCCTCGAGCTGTTGCGGAAGATTACGCTTGAAGGCGTCCAGTTTATTGAAGACTTCGACCTTACTCTTGGGAAGCTTATTCGACAGTTTAAGTTTATAGAGATCGACTAATGCCTCCTTGACACGACTGCCATCGGCCTGCAAACGCTCCATCTCGCCGTCGATATCCTTGATTTCCTTCATGAGCTTGGCGTCATAGGCGACCTTTAGAACGGTCTTGGTACCAGCATCTGCGCCCAGAACCGGTGCTTTTATCAGCTTGCGCGCCGTGCTCGTACCGCCGACAATTTTACCCTTCTGACCAAGCACATTAATCTCGTTTTTGGCATGAACATGGGCATTGACCGCTTCCCCGCCGATAGTGACATCGCCATCGGCATTGATAGTCTGATTGAGAATATACTTAATTGTGACATTGCCGGCAGAATTTATTACGCCGTCGCCACGGCCGATGAATCCGCCTCGTATGACAACTTCACCCTTACAATTGATCTCGGCATCCTCGACATTACCCTCGACCTCGAGATCACCCTCGACTTCGACCTTGAAATCGGATTTAATATCTTCAGTAACTTTCAACGTCCCCTTGCAGGTAATGTTGCCGGTCGACTGATCAATTGAGCCGTTTATTGTAGTTACGGGCTGTACACTTACGACCGATCCGGTACTGACAATTGTTCCGGCCTCAGTGGCAGACAGAGTCAGGCCATCGGCTGACAGTTCTGTGTTGGAGCCCTTCGAAATTTTGGAATCCTTCCCAGGCTTGGCGGCCAGCTCAGCGCCCAGGACAGATTTACCCGGAGTTCCTTTTGTTGCAGGAGTCTTTTTGACCAGCACCTGGCCAGGTTCGGCGTTCTGCAGAAAATCCATGTCGCGGTAGTCGATACGACCGTCTTCACCCTCTTTGGGCGCGATCTTGCGGTCTTTTTCAAAGCAGTATTCGATCGTGGCATCGACTCCGTGCACCGGCGCCTTACCCTCGGCGACAACACGTTTTTCATCGTACTGTTTGGCCAATACCATCTCATCGATGGCTTCCTGCTTGATACCGAAATTCACATTTGCCGCCGTCAGCGCTCTCATGACATCACTCGAATCAATCGTCAAATCAGCCAGTTCCGCTGAACGCAACTCTACTGTGGCCGAGAGCTTATCGGAAGCGACGGCTACTTTGATGCCCCTTTTTAGTCGTTCTTCCTTGGTCAGTTCTTCTGAATTACCCATAACATCACTTCACGGTTGATCCCTCGCGCGAACGCGAAGAAATGATTCTCCAGTATGCTCTTTCGACCACCATAGTGATCTCAAAGCTCTTAAACGGTTTGGTTATGTATTCATCCGCGCCGAGTAAGAGAGCGTCTCTGACCGTGTAGGCGTCCCCGAAGGCTGTCATTACAATGACTCCTATCTGGGGAGTTTTTTCCTTGATGTGTTTCAGCAGGTCAAAACCGTTCATCTCGGGCATTTTAACATCAGTTATTACTAAATCAACTTTGCCTTCATCGATTATCTTTAAAGCTTCAGCACCGGAAGACGCTGACAAAATCGAGTAGCCGTCCTTTTCAAGAATCTTGGACAGCAACCCGCGCATCATCTCCTCATCATCGACAACCAGTATGGTTACTTCCTCTTTCATCTAACCTCCGGAATTGTTGAATCTACCCGTTTCGAAAATCTGGAATAGCTTCGGGTACCTGATATGGTGATGCCGAAAGCTTGTTTAAATAGCTGACTATCTGATCGATCTCCATCTCGAGGTAACCGGAAACCGGCGGTTTCTCGGACGAAAACGATCCTGAAACTTCCTGGGATTCACGGCAGTATACTATTGTGCCACCACTGTTTTGCAAAGATAGCAGGTCGTTTTTCAGCTCTTCGGTTTTCAACGCGGCATTGGTCAACATGATCAGAATCACCTGCCCGGCGAACACGTCTGCGCAGTTCTTGAAACAACTTCCCCATTGCAAGGACACATCGCCTTCCTGCCCGCATCTTTGCGAATGCGCGCTCAATAAATCTTCTTCGCGCTCAAACATCGGGCACATACCGTAAGGTATCACATAGGCTTCACCATTGTAAATGCTTCTCCTCTGTTGCAGGCGAACCGTCTTCAGAACCGAAGTTTTGCTCCAGGCCGCTGTCAGCGGTTCGGAGAAATCCGACTCCATCTGTTGTAGCACAACTACCGGCATAGAAAAATCTTTCACCAATCCCGAAAGGATATCATTTACCAGGGGCGGTCCCCCCAGGGAGGCCGCCAGTATCACAATTTTATCGATCAATGGACTTACTTCCTTTGACACCATCTATGATTAATTTATCGGCACATAAACCTTATTGCTTAGTCAACTTTGCCGAATAACTCGCCGATTTTGCATTTAGCGTTACGGGAGTATTTACTATATCCAACAGTCTACTTTAAACCACGCGCCTGAAGAAAATTTTTGCTGATTCTCTGGACAAAATCAAGTATGTTTTTCAGGTTTTCTTCTAAAGCTTCATGGTCGACATCGTCGTCGCACGGTTCAGATTTTCGTTCCAGACCCACCAGTCCCAGAAATTTTGTTAACTGGTTGACAGATTCCAAAGAAGTCGTCACCAGCTCAGTAAGATCTTTCTTGGCGGCATCGAGACCGGGTGAATCGGGATGAAACTTGGCCGAGGCGATCGCCAGGTTAAGAGCGGTCATACGAATTTCCTCGACCAGTTCGACCAGGTCTTTCAACTGGCCTCTGGGCGGCGGCGCGGTTTTTCTTGTTTCTTCCATCAGAGCTTGAGGATCTCCCTTATCTTGTTTTTTAACTCACTCAGGTCAGCCGATTTGATTACATAGTCCTCTGCAAGCCAGGACTGGAAATTGTTCTTATAAGTGTTATAAGCCGTGTTCAGGATGACGGGCAGGTCGCTGTATTTCTGTTTTACCTGCGACAATGTCTCCAGGCCATCCTTGTCATCCATTTTAACATCCAAAACGATGATATCTGGAAGGCCCTCTTCGAGCCTCACCAGAGCCTGATCGCCGGAGGATGCCAGATCGACATCAAAACCCTCCGAAGTTAATTCCATTTTGTACAGTTTGAGGATATTTTCCTCGTCATCGACAACCAGCACCCTGGCCATTGTTCACCTCGCTTGCGGCAAAAGCAGAAACAGGCTGCTCATATCTGTATCACCCGATTCCACTCCGACCTGGCCGCCATTGTAATGTATGACTTCGATTGCCATGTTCAGTTTCAGTCCATGCCTGCCCACACGGGGATTGACCAAACCTGCCAGTACATCATTATTGCAGTTTTCCGTATCTTGTGGGCATATTACGGCTTTAATAGATTTATCGGCAGTATGAAATCCAATATTAACCGCTTGATCTGGATTAACTTTCTCTGAAAGTAGTGACAAAATTGTGAACATCGCAAACTTGATCTGATCGCGCCGGGCATTCACCTTGAAATCATGTTCCATAAATGAACGATCTATTAGCGCGTTAAGGTTCAATAAGCGCGCGTTCATCAATTCCAGCACTTCACGTATCAAAGCCGGGAGATTGAAATCAGACTTTTCCTGTGAAAATGATTTCGAGAAATCGAGCACCGTATTGATGGCTTTTTCAAGTCTCTGGCATTCGGCAAAGATAATATCAGACTGTTCTCTAATATGTTCGGGCAGATCGTTTGATTTCTGCATGAGGGCAGCGAACCCCCCGATTATCGAAGCCGGATTGCGCAGTTCATGAGCGATATCATAGGTCAATTCACTCCAGAGCGAGACTTTTTCGAGTTTCAACAATTCATCCTGGGCGTTGATCAGATTCTGGTTGGTAGCCTCGAGTTCGACTAAATTTGCCTCCAGGCTTTCGTACAGGCGGCTACGCTCAATTGCCACCGCGGCCTGGTCGGCAAATGTCTTCAGACGCGAGAGGTCCCCGCTTGAAATCGGACGGGCGGTGATCAGGTTGTCGGCAACGATCACACCCAGCACGTTGTCGCCGGTAACCATAGGTACGGCCGCGAATTCACCTGCGTCATGAAGCAGGCATCCCCTGCAATCCAGCTCGCAGAGACAGTCAACGGCGCAGATGATTTCACCCCGTTTTTCGAACAGTACAGATTCGAGCAGTTTGCTGCCCGTCTTCAGTGGAATCTTCACGGAACGTATCTTTTTAGCCAGTCCTTCCGATGAATAACCGGGAATCCCGGCATATTGGTTGAGAATTTCTTCGAGACTTTTACCCTCGTCAGGCAATGATTCCCAGATCCTGCCGGCTTCGCTGGGTGTTGATGGTCCAATCGCGGAATGCCCCATCAGGCAGTTTTCCCGGTCGTCATACATAAACAGCATGGCACGATTGAATCCGAGCCCTTCTCTCGCTGTTACGGCCACAAGAATGATCTGCAGGATTTCCTCGAAACTCGACTTCGACCCGAGGGCCGAGGCCACCTGGGATATCAAAGATATTTCATTATTCTTGCGGGTTAGCTGTTTCGAGAGACTGACTGTTTCACTCTGATCCTCGAAGAGATAGACACACAGGTTGTTTCCCCCGAGATCGAGCCGGTAGAATTTCAGACTGCAATGGCGTTTTTCACCTTTAAGGCTGGAGAACTGGAAATTGGCATCGGAGGCGATACTGCAGAGTCCACCCGTCCGATGAGAGGGCATTAGCTTAAATCCCAATACGGATTCTACCCGGCAGAGCTGATCGAATTGATCGTGATTATCTTCAGAGCCACCCAAAAAGCGAATAAACGCCGGGTTGTAATAGACACACTGCAGATCGTCATCCACGATCAGGCACGGTAATGAAATATTCTGTAGAAATCCGGTCAGAAGGCTGAGAGACTCCCTGCCGGTGCGAATTAGCGGAGTCAGTGACGGCATCCGATGACCTCACTCTGAGTTCCGATTCTATGTTGTCATTCAGCCAGCGTAATCATTCTGCTTTGGGCTGAATACTGCGGGCAAATTCTATCAGGTTTTCCGCGATCTTTTCGGCGACTTCCGCTTCCATATCGGCAAATATAGTAATCTGCCTCGGATGAGAAATCGCCAGGGCAGGTTCGGCACTGGCATCGAGATCGAGATAGGCCAGCGCGCGCGAGCCGTTGCGTGAAGTCGAAAATCTTTCGCTGGAGACGATTCTTTCCAGTTTCGAATCTATCACCCTCACCTCGGCCTCAAAGCGGTATTTTCTTTTGTGCGCTTTGAAGACCGCGGGAATTAAAGTCGAAGACTTGATTTTAGAATCCGCCTCAACGACGTCGATCAGAACGATGTAGCGGACATTGTTATCGACGGCCCTGCGGATACGTGCTTTGAGATCATAATCCACCGGCGCGTATGGATCGCGGGCATGACCATTAAGGACAAGATCGAAACCATTGATTCCAGAGAGTATAAACTCCAGGCGGGTCTCGAGATTGTGATCGAGGTAGCCTCTTTCGGGTCCCTGCACCTCGAGCATAAACTCTGTTGCAAAAGCGTTAGATGTGACACAGGTTATGACAATTATCGTAATAGCAATCGTTTTGAACATCACTTCGACTCCCTCAGCTTTTGGGCGAAAACATGTTTTAGGAGCATCTTACGAATCTGTTCGTCGAAACTGAAGGCGTTGTCACCCAGGGCTTTAATAGCATCATCGGGCAACTCGGCGCGAAGCTGTTCTACCGTCATGAATTCTATTCCGACCAATGGCTTTTCCTCGGCGTCTTCATCGTCGACTCGCTTGACCTTGCCAATTATCCCGGACAAGGTTTCGGTCTGACAGAGGGTGAATTTCATCATGACGAAATCTTCTTCAGATACAGGGAAGTCAGATTCGATCAGCACACCGCCCCCGGAGATATTTAGTATCCGGCCGTCGCTGAGCTGTTTTTCATCCATTGAAGTATCCGGCTTATAAGGGTCGAACTGCTTGAATTGAATCGGCGAATCGACATCCAGGCGAACGTAGCGCCGGCGTTTGTGATGGTAGACCCGAAACGGCTTCCGGGTTTTCTGCTGAGACTGCGCCCCCTTGTTCTTACTACGGGCGGCTTGACGAGATGCCATACCTGTCCTCCTAAATCAAACCTTTTTGTCGCAACTTAACCTGATAGTTAAAAACATATTGCATAAGCTTTTGCTTCTTCTTCAAATCGAACTTCATTAGATCAGCAGGGATCTTTTTCTGGTATTCCGGTTTAACAATCTTGGCTGAATCCTCAAGCGGTATAAACTGTACACCGGCTCGGATTCGATCGTCCCTTTCCGCTTCTACCAGCCTCCTGACTATTCCCAAAACTGGATGAGGGATCCTCATCTCCGCATCAATGAGGGATACTGCAAGAAGATCATCTACCCCCAGCACTTTTTTAGATTCAAACAGTATTCCGGAGGCCGAGAGGTTAATACTTATCCCGGAATATTCCTTCAAATCATCGATTTCGTACTCGCCCTCGAGGTACTTTGTCAGGATTATGAAATTTACGCTGAAATCAACATCCACACGGCAGTCCCCCCGTCTCTGGAGACGGTAGACAGATTTTGGATACCCGGCTATATAGTATCTTCTGCCTTTTTCCGACAGGCTATTGATAATCGATGTTTTAAATCGATATGCCCCGTCCTCGCGGAAGATAGTAACCAGAAACGGTTCCATCACATCGAAGGAAGGCTCACCGGCCATCCATATCGGACGATCGATCATAATCCCTTCCGGACGCATATCCTCCACGCGGGCGGAGTATATACCCTTGCTTTCGTCACTGCCCCACTGGAGCTCAAGGCGTTCCCAGAGTTGCAGTTTGATGTTTTCCCCTATGGTGCGTGTTTCAAGCGGGCTCATTGGCTGTCTGTTTTGCCTCCTGGAGGTTAAGTTTTCCCTGCTCCATAGCCATTTCGAATATCTTGCGCGCCAGTGCGGTGCGGGATTTATCGCCCTTGTTCTGATGGATATATTCCTGGGCGAGCTTGATGGCTGTATTGAAATATCCTTTGGCTTCATCATGACTGCCGATGCGTCGTGAAAGTTCAGCGATCAGGTACACCGCCTGGATAGACTGGTTGCCATGAGAAATTTCACCACCGGTTTCATAAGCGGCCTTGTAATAATCAGAAGCGGATTTAAGCGCCTCCTGCTCAGATAATGGAACTTCCACCCACATCGATTTGGCTTCACGAAGGAAATTGCGATAAGAATCAAATGACATGAAAGGTTGATCCATAGGGGAAGCTGAATCCGTATGACTGTTCATGACATCAGTCGATAATCCCAGACTGCCTTTGAAGGTGACCACCGCGCCCTTTTGCTTTTCGAGGGCGGCCTTCATTTCTTCAAATCCCTTCTGGTATTGCTCCATCAAGCTGGCCCGGTTGTCGCCATCCGGGAAAGAACTGTCATTCATGAAGTTATCTGTGGCTTTTTTCAAATCCTCAGCTCCGGCTCTGATCTGCTCGTACTGGGATCCCATCCGGTAGATCAAATCCTCGATTCTCATCGCATGACTGGCCAGCTGGCTGGTATTCTGGCTGGAACCATCCGAAATTTCGCGGAACAGCCAGCCGATCCGGAGAAAATAGCGCCCCAGGTCGAGGTTCGAGAACTTCATATTGAATTTTTCGTCGTATATTCCCAACAGGATTTTATTGACAGCTGTCTGAAAAGGATACTTTTCACCATCGAGGTTTTCGCCTAAGAGCTTGATAATATTCTTTTTACGCTTGACCTCGTTTTGATGTTTTTCCTGCAGTGGTTTTTGTTTGTAGTTACGAAAAGCTGAGTCACTTTTCCAATCCTTGAACTTGGTTGTAAACTCCTTCGTGAAGTGACACCCTGCGCAGGTTGCCATAAAGAACAAGAGCGGGTTGAACTTCTGATAGTTGGGGTTTTTCCAGGTTCTTTTCTTGGGGCAAAAATCGGTATCCCGGCCTTCTTCAATATAAGCTCCCATACGAAGGGTCTTATGCTCGTTTTTACCACCACAGACCGGGCATTCCCATTTCGATAAATATACGGGTGAGTCATTGCTTTTCATAACACGTTCCTTCTATTGCTTTACTGACATCTTGCGTTTATTGAGTTCTTTCAGAAATTCCTTTTCCAGGCCGGAAACGGCCTTCTTCTTCTTATTTTCCTCGGCCAGTTGGGCCAGTTTATCCAGTCTCAATCTGGGCTGGACAGCCCCTTCGGAGCGTTTCTTGTGAAGATCCAACAGGAATCTGGCCATGTCCTCGGAGGACACCTGGTCGGTCGAGGTCACCGCTGACTGCTCCTGCGTTTCAGGCTTAAGCTCTTGATTCGATTTGTCTTGTCCCAGAAGTTTTTCGGGTGATTTGAGGATCAGTTTGCGTTTTTCCGATGTCTTCTCCGTCTTGGCGGAGCTGTCTTCGGTTTCAGATTGAGCCAGTTTGCTAATCAAATTTGAAGCTTTATCGGAGATCGTATCCAGTATAGATTTAGATTTTTGTTTTTTCGGTTTCTGGCTGACCGGTGCGACCTTTTTGCCTGATGCTGGCTTGCCATCGACAAACTTCTTACCGTCCAGAAGCTGGCGAAGCTTACCCATCGCCTTCAGACGAGGCCACTTAGACTGGGTGCGGTTGAGGTGGATAAAGATCGGGTAGAGCGATTCTTCATAGAAGCGGTCGTATTTGTAGATCGTCGCCAGGAGTTCGCCGGATGGAAACACAGTGCTCAGGTGCCGGCTGATGGTAATATCGTTCCAGTGCTTCTGGGGAAAGTCGAAATAGCGCAACAGACCTTCTTTGTACTTCAGCAGGTTTCCC
The DNA here is from genome assembly GCA_014728145.1 of Candidatus Zixiibacteriota bacterium. Taxonomy (NCBI): domain Bacteria; kingdom Pseudomonadati; phylum Candidatus Zixiibacteriota; species Candidatus Zixiibacteriota bacterium. The sequence goes on from WJMC01000141.1 coordinate 30,071, forward strand.
ACCGCAACGCTGTTCTCACGCCCGTAGATACCGCGGAAACGATCGATAAGCTCAAGCGCTTCATGTTTTGATTGTGCCTGGCTGATCAGGTCCAGCAACTTGGAGGCGGCATTCTTTTTAGAGGCCGTAATCCGTCGCAAAACCCTGCGCTTGATATTGTTCCAGCAGTACTGCTTTTCTGCGCGAGGGAAAATTCTGGCCAGTTCCGACCAGGCCGCCAGGTCCGGTGCTCCGACGAACAGGCGCGGATTGGCCAGCCCCCTCTTTTCCAGGTCCATCAATGTCTTCTTCCAGTCCTCGCCGGAGGTCGGATCACCTTCGGTCAGTGCCAGAAGCTTGCGTTGTCCGGTCGCGTTTGCGCCGATCACCGCCAGATAATGCTTGATTTTTCCGGTCGGATGGGATTTGTCAAGGCAGGAGTCAAGCCAGATATAGGGAAAGCGCGATGAGGAAACCACCTGGTCAAAGTACTCATTATAAGCTTTCTTCCAGTCATAGATCACCTCGTCGAGGCTGGACTCGTCGAGATTGTCGATATTGCCCACAAGATCGCGCAACGCTATCTCGACATCCAGAGACCATGGTTTTACAGGCTTGTTGCTTTTAACTTCATAGTAGCTGGTTTCGGAATCCGGAATCTTCTCGAACTCTTCATCATCCGGAGTTACGAGATCGTCTTTGAGCTGATCCACCATACCATCCGCAGAAAACTGCTCGGACTCTAATCCGGTCTCTTCAAACTCACTTTCAGATTTTTTCAGCTTTTCGGTTTGGTTGTTTAACCTCTCCAATTCAGCTTTCTGTTCGATTTCCATTCCGGAATTCTGCTCCAGTTCAGCCTCTTTCTGGGCCCTGACCAGCAGTTCCTCGATCTCGTCATCATCGTCGTCGTCTTCCTCATCGAAATGAATATCCGACGTTTCATTCAGCTTTTGAGTATCATCAGGATCTTCCTCGATGACCTCCTGCTCGGCAGTCATCATCACCAGATCGACAGCATCTTCCGGGATATCATCCTGGGGGTCTATCTGATCGGAATCTTCGACAGGATCTGTACCGACCTGCTCGGTTATCTCTTTTGTGGAATGAGCCGGCTTGTCTGTATTCTCTTCCGCCAGGATTTCTTCCATTTTATCGATCGATTCTTTTTCCCGCACAGCAGAATCGGATTTATCCAGTTTAAAAGTCGGTCGCGAATCGATAATCCTCTGCTTGAGATCTGCATCCGCGGTTTCAGCTCTCTGTGGTTCTGGCTTTCTTTTTATTTCACCGGAAACCGCTGTTTCACTATGCTGTTTCGGTTGTACAGTTTCAGTTTTGCTGGTTTCTGACTTGACCACAGGTTTTGATTCAGTAACTGCTTTGCTTTGGAGAGCTTCTTTCGACGCTTCTGCCTGTTTGCGTGCAACAGTCTTTTCGGGTTGCATCTTATGGGAATGCTTCTCAGGGGAAGAATTGACCTGTTCCTGCTTGTTATCTTTTCTGGTTGCCTTCCCGGGTTCATCGTCAAACGCCTTCAGGGGCGCTTTCGGCTCGGAAGGTCCCCAGGGCTCATCTTCCGGAATCTCTGTCAACTGCGCGCCCTCGGGCAACATCTCCCTGTAAAAACGGGAGATCACATCCGGAATAGCGTCCTTGCCACTCCGTTTCGAGGAGGCTCTGGAAGGTCGGGCTGACGGCTTGTCAATTCGAGACTGCGACTTCGTCTGCTTTTTAGTCTCGCTCGCTTTCGCTTCTTCATCAGCAGTTTTTGCTTTGGAAGCAGGCTTTGTTTCAATCTCAGGCTCTTCATCCTGATGGCGCTCGCGATCGAAGTCACGATAAAGGCGTGCGATCAGATCAGGGATTTTTCTTTTGACACGGCATCTCTGAATATCGGTATTGAAATCATCCTCATCGAGGTCACCTTCGCCCAAAGTCTCCCTGGCAGGCTTGCCTTCATTTGAAGAAACGAAGACGGATTCTTGTTCGGGTTCACTATTTTGTTTACCAGCTTCAGTCTTTTGCTCAATTTCCTGGCTGTCTGTTAGGGATGTCGCTTTTTCTGTTTTCGTTTTTGAGACATCAGGCTGTACCAGATCAGTTTTTGCAGGAGTTTCTTCATGCTCGGAAGCTTCAACCTTCTCAGGGTTGAATGATTTTATCCGATTTTTCTCCATACGGGCCTGTCTCTCAGAATCGAGCAGTTTACTCGCAACTACTTTTTTCTCGACCGCTGGTTTGCCGGTTCTTGCATTAGTCAGGTTATCGTAAGTCTCCTGGTCGAGGCCATGATAATCTGTCGTCTCGCTAACTTCAATCCGGCTGGGTTGCCAGCTTTTAACTTCGTCGCTATGCTCATGTTTAATGCTCTTGCTCTGGCGAATCAGGACGGGTTGATCAGTCTCAGATTTATCAGCTTTAACAGGAGGCTGTTTCGATTTAACCTCAGCATCAGTTTGATCTGTTTTGGGCTCTTTAGTTTTGGGTTCTTTAGCCTCAGGCTTAGTTTCCAGCTCAGGCGCAGACTTATTTTCCGGCTCAGGGATGGATTCTTCTTCCGTTTCGGATTCGGTTTTCACCTCGGGATCGTCATCGGCCCTTATGATCCTGGCCGGTTCGGTTTTCACCTCGCTCGGTTTGACCAGCTTGAGGAGCCACTTGGCAATGGTTGAAACCGCGGACTCATCTTTTTCCGAGTCTTCAGTGTCTTCGCCCAGCTCCTTAGCGGCACTATCTTCTAACTCTTTTGTGAGCGACGCTTCAAGTTCAGAAGCAGTCAGTCCGGCCTTGTCCTCTGGCGCAACTGTCAACGACTGTGCTTCATCTTCCGCTTTGGCCAGTTCGACTGTCTCGGTTTCAGTCTCATCCTGAGTTCGGTCCTCTGTGGCAATCGGAGTGGCATTAGTTACAGTTTTTTCGGCTTCGGCCGCTGAGTCATTTCGGGCTTCCTCTCGATCATCCTGGTTTTGCGAAGTTTTATCAGCAGTCTTCTCTCCCAGGATCCTTTTGATTATCTCCTGCTCTTCACCGACAGAGCGACTTTCGGGTTGAGTATAGGAAGACACAAAGGTTTCGTTTTCAGGCTCAGCTTTGCTATCACCTGTTTTCTTTCGAATTTTCCTCGATGCCGGAATTACAGGTTCCTGCTTGGCGGCCGACAACGGCGCAAATTTCAGATTCTGCTGATTCTTATCTTCTTCACTGGTCTGAACAGTTGGCTTTTGGGCATAGGTTGTGGCAGATGTCGAATCTTCTGCCACGGTTTTCACGGACGGGTCGGTGACGAGTTTAAAATATTTGTTGTAACCCCGGGCGGTTGGTTTGCGCCTGGTTAACGCGGCACCGGATTGCATTGCCGACCTGGTCGCGATAAAGCTTTTTTCGGCTGTATGCCGATTCTTCTCTGACTGCTGCTTTTTTAACTCAGTAATGCTGTTGATCCCGCTTGACTGCGGGGTCGGTGTTTTCTTTTTTCCGCTCGACGTCGATCTTGGCGATGACCTGCTGACCGCCCCCTTTTTGGTTTTGGGTTCAGTTTGGGTTTTACGAGTGCGTTTCGTTTTGGCTTTCGCCTGCGCAGATTTTCTGCGGTTTTTGGTCGCAGATTTTCCGGATTTTTCCATGCTTTTAGTAGCCATGACTTAACCTCTCCTATTATCAGGCTGTTGGCGCGGCTAATCCGGTCTGCCATCTGCCGGAAATCATTGCGCCGACCTGTCCGCCTGATCTTCCTATGCCTTTAAGTCTATGCTCAACTGTTGATTATTTTTCTTGTCCGATTTTTTCTTTTTCTTCTTTTCCCTGCGTTTTTCTTTCTCTTTCTCACGATGGATGATGGCCTCGTCGGTCTTTGAAGACGCCTGTGTCTTGCGCTGTCGCTCAGCCGCCTGGTCTGACAGCGAAAGCGAAAACTGTCTCTGGGCGGCGTCCGGCGCGGACTTCTCGATCTGGTTGACCTTTTCAGCCGCGACAGTCTTTGACAAGTTATCCGATATGTCGATCGGACGGACCATCTTTTTCTCCTCGGTCTACGTCAGTGCGAACTTCTCGCGAACCATGCCGCGCAGTTTCATAACCGCCTTGGTATGAATCTGCGAAACACGAGATTCGGAGATCGTCATGACCTCACCGATTTCCTTCAAAGTTAACTCCTCGTAGTAGTACAAGGCGATGACCAGCTTCTCCTGCTCTGTCAAATTCGAAATCGCGATTGTCAGGTAAGCCCTGAGCTCATCTTTTTCGATCGCGTTCAGGATCGAATCCTTCGATTCAGCATGAATGGTTTCGACCCGGGGAATCTGGCGATTGTCCTCTTCCCGGAAGATCATCTCATCCAGTGACAACAGGACGGTTGAATTGGAATCATCCATGGCCTTATGCAGATCTGCCAGGCTGATTTTGAGTTCGGTGGCCAGCTCGGTATCATTGGGTGACCGTCCGAGTTGTGCCTCCAGTTTAACCATTGCCCGTTCAATTACTCGAGTACGCGCGCGAGTTGAACGAGGCACCCAGTCCAGCGATCTCAATTCATCCAGTATCGCCCCCCTGATTCTCGGGACAGCATAAGTCTCGAATTTGACTCCGCGCGAAGGATCGTAATTGGAGAAAGCCTCTATCAAGCCGATAACACCGGTATTGATCAGGTCTCCAATTTCGACTGATTTCGGAAAACCGACTGCCATCCGGCTGGCAACATTTCTCACTAGCGGAAGGTACTGTGAGATCAACTGGTCGCGCGCTTCCGGAGAGCCGGTTTGATTGTACGCCTCCCAAATTGCTTCCTTAGCTTTCATAAAGAATCGTTCCTTGATACTATGCGTGATGGATTGGTTACTCTATTACCAGGTTCCCCTGCATACTTTTTCACATTTCTTTTATCGGATTTGTGGGCCTGAGAGCTTAACATTAAATCGGAATTTATCTTATCCTCTTTAACCTCTGGCTTATTTTTTTCCGATGCCGGGGAATCTTCAAAAATACCCATAAGGGCGTTTTGCATATGTTTAAGAAATATACAGCTCTGGCCATCCTCCCGTAACAGGCTCTGTCTCATAAGGATAGACCGCAGGCTCTGATCATACGGGAGCCACAGGCTGTATTTTAGTTCAAGACCGAGAAAAGTATCTGCCATACGGCTGAATTTCTCGGCAGTGTTTTCACCTTCCTGCCCGGACTGGACCATATTTACCACCAGCACGAACTGCTGGATGGAGGTATTTTGGGCGGCGTTTTTCAAGACCGCGTAGCCGTCAGCCAGGGACGCCAGTTCAGGTGTCACTACAACCATAAACTCGTCGGCCAGAGAGGTAAAACTCTCGGTCCGGCTGGAAATACCGGCGGCGGTATCGAAAATGACCAGGTCGTAATCCTGGTGCAAACCGGAAAGTGCGAGTTTGAGATTGTTGTTTTCCGGATTATACTTGATTTGACTTTCGCTCAAGCCCGAGGCGGCTGGAAGAAGATCGAGGTTTTTTCCGACTTTAACCAGCACGTCGGCAAGAGCGCATTCTCCCGCCAGGAGATTTTCAACGGTGACTTCGGGAACAGAGTTGGTCAGAATATGCTGTGACCCGAGGCCCAGGTCGGTGTCGACCAGAAGCACCCTGCGGCCCGCAAAAGACAGCATATGCGCCATGCCCAGCGCTATGACCGACTTGCCCACGCCCCCTTTGCCGGAGGAAACCGCCCAGACAGGAGGTAGATTGAACCTTCTGTTAACTGAGTTCGGCATTATGATCCTCCAGGTTTTCGAACAATTTCGCGGACAATTGAGTCAGGCTGGCAATCTGCAGATCACTGCTCAGGTTACGGCCCCATCCGAAGTACGACAGCTTCATCTTCAGGTAAGCCGCAATATTGAACGGCAGTCCATACGACTGGGTCTGATCCAGAAATGTGATCGCCACTTGAGTCGGTCCCAGCGGCTCATAGAAATCGAGCCAGTTGACGACTTCCGACCAGCGGCTGTAGGCCGGCAGAACGAGGTGGATCTCATCCGGATTGAACAGGTCCAGCTTGGTGATCATCTTGTCCAGATCTTTATTGGACCCGAATGGCAATCCCTTGGTATCGGCCAGGACGACATTAAATTCCTTTTCTTCTTCCTCATCCGGATCGAGCCAGTCGGCTTCCTCGATATGCTGAACCTTAAGAAGCCGGGCATAGATTTCCATATCCTGCGATGCGGTCGGTTTGTAGTCATCCAGGTTCACCAGTGTCGTCTTGACGTTTTGCTGAAACACCAGACGGGCACCTACTTTTGCCAGAAGCGAGCTCTTCCCGCATCCGGGAGGGCCGATAAAGGCTACCTTGTGGCAACCCGTAGCAAACATCCGTACCGGTTGCGGCTTTTCACACATTGACAGGAGTTTGACGCGCAGAAGCTCGAGGTTGCGAATGTAATTGCGCTGTTCCTCTTCAGTGGCTTCGGCAAACAAACGCGCGATCAGGTCCTGCTCCAGATCCTGACGTGACAGGTAAGAACAGACCGGTTTGGCCTCGGTCGGCGCTTGTAGAAGCGTCTTGATCTCTTTCTGGGATTCGATCAGGTAAGAGATATCTTTTTCAAATCTCCTGATCACCAGACCGACATCGGACAAAAGCCTGCGATCCTCACTGGTCAGCCTGTGCGCCTTTTTGTCTTCTTCCGCTTTGGTGCGGCTCTTCAGGGGCACATCGCGACCAGCGGTGATCTCAAACCTTTTGATTGGTCTTGAACCCGGTATGCCCTTGTCCTCGAATACTCGCGTATTGAGTATTACGGCATCGGTACCGAGTTCCTTTTTCACCTGTTGCATGGCTTCCTGCATGGAGCCAGCTTGAAAGTTTTTAATCTGCATTCTCTATCTCCACTACTCCGATTGAATGAACTTCTACTTCAGGTAAGATTTCGTTATAAGAGAGCACCACTAACTGTCGCAGGCTGGGACTCAGGAACTTCCACAGGGCAAGCCTGAGATTGGCGGCCACCAAAAAGATCGGAGGTTCGCCCAATGAGGTGAATTTCTCCGCCTGCTTGACACAGGAGTTGATGACCTTTTCGCCCAGCTCGGGCGGAAGGATCAGGCTCAGACCGGATTTCTGGATATTGACAGAATCAGCCAATATCTTTTCCAGACCTGGATCGAGTGTCAACACCTTCAGGTTGCCGTCCAGGCTTAGATACTGGTCTGTTATAATCCGGCGCATCGAGAAACGGCAGTACTCGGCCAAAAGATCAGCATCCTTGGACTGCGGTCCGTAGTCGTTTAATGTCTCCAGGATGCTCTGCAGATCCTTGATCGGAATCCTTTCGCGCAGAAGATTCTGGAGGACTTTCTGGAGCACGCCCAGGCTGACAATTTCCGGGATCGTTTCCGTAACCACCGCGGGATAGTCTTTCTTAGCGATCTCGAGCAGGTTCTGCACATCCTGGCGCGACATGATTTCAGCCGCATGTTGCTTAATTATTTCAGTCAGGTGCGTGGCGATGACTGAGGAAGTCTCCACTACAGTATAGCCCTTCATCTCGGCCATTTCCTTGTAGTTCGGGATGATCCACTTGGATTTCAGTCCGAAGGCCGGATCGACAGTCTTGAAGCCTTCGAGATCATCCTCAGCGGAGCCAGAATTGATCGCCAAGAGGTGATCCATCATCAATTCATAGCCGTCTATCTTTACACCTTTGAGCTTGATTATATACTGGTTCGGTTTGAGTTGGATATTGTCACGGATTCTGATCGGCGGTACGATCATCCCCATATCGGATGCGATCTGCCTGCGGATCATGCCCACCCTCTCGAGCAGGTCACCGCCCTGCGAGCTGTCTACCAGAGGAATCAGGCCATAGCCTATTTCGATCTCGAGCGTATCGAGTCGCAGGAAATCTTCCGCCTGAGCCTGCGGTTCCGAATCATCTTCAGGCTTGTGGATCTCTTCCTCTGCCGCCCTCTCGGCCTTATCAGCTTTTTGTGTGCGCAGAAGCAGGAATCCGAACAAGCCAATCAGCACTCCCAGAAATCCGAACGGCAAAGTCGGCAGGCCCGGCATGACAGCGAATAAAAACAAGATTCCGGAGGTAGTCAAAATCGCACGCGGTCGATTGGAAAGCTGACTCAGGAGATCCTCGCCGAGGTTTGCCTTGGCCGCCGCCCGTGTCACCAGGATGCCGGCCGAGGTCGATACGATCAAAGCCGGGATCTGGGTCACCAGACCATCACCCACAGTCAGCAATGTGTATGTCGTCAGAGCTTCGCTCAGGTCCATCCCGCGCTGGAGTGCGCCGATAATCAAACCACCGACGATATTGATCGTTGTAATAATGATACCAGCTACGGCGTCACCGCGCACGAACTTCGAGGCACCGTCCATAGCCCCGTAAAAGTCTGCTTCATTAGTGATCTGTTCCCGCCGTTTAAGGGCTTCACGCTCATCAATAAGACCGGCATTCAAGTCGGCATCGATCGCCATCTGCTTACCAGGCATGGCATCCAGGGTGAAACGAGCCGCTACCTCTGAAATTCGCGTGGCACCTTTGGTAATCACCACGAACTGGATGATGACCAGGATCAGGAAGATGATCAATCCGACAACATAGTTGCCCTTGACGACGAAATTCCCGAAGGCGTAGATCACCTCACCGGCGTACGCATCGCCCAAAATCAGCCTCGTGGAGGCGACATTCAAGGCCAACCGCAACAGGGTTACAACCAGAAGCAGTCCCGGAAATACCGAGAGTTCCATCGGTTTATTGATGAACATGGTGGTCAAAAGGATTACCAGCGCGAAGGCGATATTGAAACTCAGGAGGACATCCAGCATCCCCGGCGCGGTCGGTATAACCAGTATCAATACAATACCGATTACCGCCACACCCATGACTATATCAGCCTGGGAAGACAACTGCGACAGTATGCCTTTACGTTTTTTCGCCATTCTTAAGCCTTACCTTTCAACCTGTAAACATAGGCCAGCACCTCGGCCACCGCCTTGTAGAGATTGGCGGGGACAGTCATGCCGACTTCCACAGCTTCATAGAGGGAGCGCGCCAGCGGTTTATTTTCGACTACAGGGACATCGTTTTCTTTCGCGATTGCCTTTATCTTATCAGCGATCAGGCGTTTACCCTTGGCAACCACGGTCGGAGCATCCATCTCTTCAGCATCGTACTTAAGGGCAACCGCAATATGTGTCGGGTTGGTTACTATCACGTCAGCGTCAGGCACAGCACCCATCATGCGTGCGTTAGCCATCTCGCGCTGAACTTTGCGGATACGATTTTTAGTATCGGGGGAGCCCTCGTATTTTTTCATCTCATCTTTGACATCCTGCTTGGACATCCGGAGTTCTTTTTCGTAATCATATTTTTGGAAAGCGTAATCGGCGGCGGCGATGACGATAAATGCCAGGCAGAGCTTGAGTACTACCCTGAAAGCGGCAGAACCGATAAAAGTGAGGATACTGCCGACCTCCGAATCGGCCAGTGGAACAACGTTTTTGAATTCGTGAGTGATAGCTAAGTATCCGATCAGTCCGATCGCGGCCAGTTTCAGAAAATCGCGCGCCAGATGAAACAGTGTGCGACCTGAAAAGAGCCGTTTGAAGCCCTTGGCCAGATTCAACCGCTCGAACTTGGGCTCGATCGCCTTGGTGGACAACATCGGCCCCACCTGCAAAAGAGATATTCCCGCCGCCATCACAGCCACGGTTATAAAGATCGGCAACAGCACCATGGCGTACTGGGCCAGTATCTGCGTAAAAAATTTAGTGAAACTGTCGGCGGACATGCTGAATGACGGCGCATTGGAAAAGAGATGCTTCTGCAAATTAGTAAGCCGGGCGAAACCGCTCGGTATAAAGAAAAACAACGCCACCGCTCCGGACATGAGGATCACCAGAGAAGAGGTCTCCTGACTACGGCAGACCTTGCCTTCTTTGCGCGCCTCCTGTCGCTTTCGTGGAGTTGCTGGTTCTGTTTTCTCCTGAAAACTCTCTTCCGCCACCTTTTACCTCGCCAGATAGCTGATAAGTTTCAATGACTCGGTGTTGATCATCCCCAGCGCCTTGCGGAATACCAGGGCAAAAATCGGCACAGATGCGCCGGTAAAAAACAATCCCAGAGCAATCTTGATAGGAAAACCGACGATGAAGATGTTCATCTGGGGCACCGTCCGGGATATCACCCCCAGGGCGACATCGGTCAAAATCAGAGCCGCCATTACCGGTGAAGCGATCTTTATGCCGATCACGAATATTCCCGTTATGATTGAGGCCAGTTCGGTGGTGACGGCAAATCGAAATACCGCTTCGTTGAGCGGTACCAGCTTGTAGCTCATCACCAAAGCCTGCAGTATCATGTGATGACCGTTCAGAATAAAGAACATCAAAGTCGCCAGGATATACTTGAATTGTGACATAATCGAAACCTGGTCCTGGGTAACCGGATCGATAACATTGACGATCATGAAACCCATCTGGAAACCGATAAAAGCTCCTGCCATCTGAACCCCGATAAACAGGCTGGCAAAGACGAATCCGATCAGCATACCGAGAGCGACTTCACGCAGTCCCAGGGCCACAAGGTCAAGAAGGTTAGTTGGCGCTGTATAGCCACCGAGAGTGACCAGCGGGCTGATCATAGCCGCCAGAATCAGCGCGAACATAATCTTCATGTGAGGAGGCATGCCTCTTTGCGAGAATACCGGTGCGATAAAAAACAGTCCGGATATCCTGAAAAAGACGAATAAAACCGTCTCCAGATTATATTGTAACAGGTCCAGTATCAAGTTAACTCCAGGCTACGAGTTTTTTCCTATTCTGCTTTTTAGCAAGCACAGTGCCATTTTGATACAGATATGCTAAGTTATTGCGAATAAACCAGTTAAAGTGCGCGGGGCTAATTTTGAAGCGCTTTGAGACGATTCGTTTTGGAAATATTTTCTTTTATATAAGGAAAAGAATACCCCCCTAACCGGTAACCGTCGGAATTGACATGAAGAGATTACGGGTAAAGTCTACCACAACTGTAATGATCCAGGGGAGAAAAACCGCCAGAGCTATCGCAACTGCCACGATCTTCGGAATGAAGGTCAAAGTCATCTCGTGGACCTGGGTGACGGCCTGTAACACCGATATAAAAAGTCCGACTATCAATCCAAAAAGCAACATCGGCGCGGCCACCATCAGGGTTACCGATACGGCCTCTCTTCCGAGCGCCAGGACGAATTCCATAGTCATAGCTTACCTCCTCAATAAAATGATCCCACCAGCGATTGAATGATCAGGTACCATCCATCTACCAGGACAAACAGCAGTATCTTGAACGGCAAAGCCACCATGATCGGCGGTAACATCATCATCCCCATAGACATCAAAACCGAGGCAACCACCATATCGATCACCAGAAACGGCACAAATATTATAAATGAGATCTGAAACGCAGTACGCAGTTCCGAGATAAGAAAACTCGGAATCAGGATATAGGTCGGCAGGTCGTCGCGATTCTGTGGCTTGGGCAAATTGGCAAAGGATGCAAACAACTCAATATCCTGTTCACGGGTCTGCTTGAACATGAAATCGCGAATCGGCTGGATACCGACATCGTAGGCATCCTCGCGCGTCATTTCACCGTCGATATATGGCTTGACGGCATCACTGTAAACCTGGTTAAAAACCGGCGCCATCACAAAAATCGTCAGTATCAGGGCGATACCCATCAGGACCTGAGCGGGGGGCATTTGAGGTGTCCCCATCGCCTGCCGGGTCATCATGATTACCACCACGATCCTCACGAATGAAGTGACCATGACCAGGATAGTCGGCACCAGAGCCAGGACCGTCAGGGCGATCAGTATTTTGAGGGTGGTCGAAAAATCCTGAGGGGAATCGGATTCATCCAGGGACAATGACAGCTTAGGCACACCCTGGGCTTGAAGATCGACCGGCACAATTGACAGGACCAGGAGCACTAATACCAGCACTCCTACAAGTTTTGGTTTCTGCATCATTTTAATTCTCTTGCGGATTTTCAACCTGATGGTTGAACATGGGCAAATGTTGCCTGGCATCGTTAAAAAATGTCTTGAAGCTGAACCCCTTGCTCTCGGGACTTGAAGCTGTCTGGGGCTTGATAAACTCCTGATCGGAGACATCGGCCACCAGGTTGACCGCCTGTTCGGTGACACCCACCAGCAGGTATTTCTTCTCCACCTTTAAAAGGCAGACCTGCTTTTTGGGTGAGATAAAATGACGGTCGACAACTTCAATAGCTCCGGACAGCGACTGCCTGCCCATTCTCGCTGTGGAAAGCCGCTTGAGCACAAAAACCGACAGGTAGATCAAGGCAATGATCAGAAGCAAAGCCAGCCCCATTTTCAGAAGCGTAGATCCAATCTCACCGCTGAATTCGGGCGAAAACGGCTGAGCACCGGCCTCGGTTGTATCTGCCTGAGAGAACGCGGCTTTATACCAGCACAATCCGATTGTTACTGTTAAAAAGACCGTTAGTTTTTTCATTCGAGCATCTTCAATCTTTCTTCGGGCGAAAGTAAACTGGTTATGCGCAGTCCGAAGTTTTCATCCACGACAACCACTTCTCCGCGAGCCACTATCTTGTTGTTGACGAGGAGGTCGACCGGCTCGCCTGCCAGTTTCTGAAGCTCCACGACCGCTCCGGGGCCGAGGTTCAAGATATCCTTAATTCTCATCGATGTACGGCCGAGTTCGATCGAAATCGGCAAATTGACATCCAGCAGAAGCTCGAGGTTCTTTCCCTCTTTTGGGGATGCCGATTCCGAGAAAGTCGGAAAATCAGGTCTCTGTACGCTGGTATCCGATCCGGACGCGGAGACCGCAGTTTCCGCCGGGTCACCAGCAGAGGCATCACCTTCATTTTCGAGCTTTTCGAGTTCAGCCAGCATCTGCTGTTCGACCATATCGTCGATAGAATCATCTTCGCCTTCCGCTTCCGCGGCCTCGCCTTCGGGCTCTGGTTCTGACTCTGACTCAGCCTGGGCCGCCTCTTCGGCCTCTGGCTCTTCCTCTTCCGGCTGAGCCGTATCTACATCGACTTTCTGCCCTGCTTCAGGCTCATCAGCCTCAGATTTTGGCGGAGATTCAGGCGTTTCCTGACCCGATTCTTCGGGCTTTTCCTCTTGTCCTTCGCCTTCCAGCAATTCATCATCTGCCATTTAGCAATCTCCTATTTAGGGGTATAATCCGATGTTATCTGGATCGCCGCCAGGTTATTACTCGTCCCGGGTTTGGCGTTGAATTTAATCTGGTTTCCCACCTTCACCGGGATATCCTGATTGATTTTATTGTCCATTGCGATAACATCGCCGGCTTTCAATTTTAAAAAGTCCCGTATCCGAATGTTTGTCATGCCCAATAGAGCCGTCAGGTCAACATTGATCTCGCGCAGGGATTTAGAGTTAGTAGCGTAATCCTCTTCATGCGAACGCTTCTTGGAGGAATCCACCCAGTGTTGCGCACTCAATTTTTCAACCGCGGGTTCCAAAGTCACATACGGGTAACAGATCGTCAGAAGTCCCGACGCGCCCAGAATTTTGAGATTGAACGATATCACGATCACCGTTTCACCGGGCGGGATAATCTGCAGGAACTGGGGGTTTGTTTCGAAACCGACCTGCTTGATATTCAGGTTTATTATCTGTTCCCACGCGATTTCAAGTTCGGCGTAAACACGGTTGGCAACCCTGCTCATAACTGATTTTTCGATCCCTGTCAGTTCACGGTCAGTCTCCAGCACCTTTCCCATCCCGCCGAATGTCCGGTCAATGAACAAAAAGCAAACGGTCGGGCTGAAATCGATGATGGCCGCGCCTTCCAGTGGCTCCATCGAGATCGTATATGTACAGCTCGGGCTCAACAGCGACATGATGAACTCGCTGTATGTGATCTGGTCAACCGAGACCAGCTCGACATCCACCATGGCGCGCAGGATGGTCGAGAGAGATGATCCCAGGTGCCCCGCAAAAGTGTCGTGAATATTTTCCAGCGTACGGATCTGATCCTTGGAAACTCGATTCGGATGCTTGAAGTCATAGGCCACTACCGACCTGACTATCTCTTCATCCTCCTGCTCTACATCCCCGGACTCCTCACCCGGCGCAACGCTGGTCAATAGAGCATCAATTTCGTCCTGTGATAATATTTTAGCCATAAGTCTCTACTGTAATACAAAATCCACAAAATAAATCGCTTCAGCTTTAGCCGGTTTACAGATATGATTGACCAGCTTTAGTATCTGTTTACGGATGTGTTCACGGGTTTCGATATCCGCCAGTTCTGTAACTGTCTTTGAGGACAGAATCGAAATCAACGCGTCACGAATCTTGACCTGTTTTTCCTTGAACGTACTGTAACTGTCATGTGAATCCAGCTCGAAACCGATGGTCGTGGTCAGAAATCGTGATCCACCGGTCGAGGCGGGATTTACAACGATGCCCTCGATATTAAATATCTTGGACTGCGGTTCGCCTTCTTCCCCATGACCACCACCGTGACCACCATGGCCATCGTCTTTTTTCGAATGACTGTCATTTTTCTTGACCGCTTCGGTCTTGCCCCCTCCGCCGCCAAGCATCGGCTTGAGCACCGTGCCTGCCACGAAATAGGCCGCCAGAAGCGCAACCACGATAACCGCGGCAGTCATCACCACCGGCGGTATACCGCCTTTCGCAGGGGTCTTTTCTTCTTCCTGAGATTCCTCTTCTTCAGGCTCCAGACCTTCTTCCAATTCATCTGGCATACTCATTCTCCTCTAAGCTTGTGGTGCCAGTTCCGCAGGACGCCATGAAGACATCCTGCGAAACTCAGCTACTTTCTCTATGATTTCTTCGACATTTTCCTGAACCATTATCTTTTTGCCGGTCGTGAGTGAAATGATCGTATCCGGAATCTCCTCCACAAACTCAATCAGGTCAGCGTTGATTACCAGTTGCGAGTCGTTCAGTCTTGTCACTTTAATCATTCAGATTACCTCTTCAGGTTGACCAATTCGTCGAGCATGGTATCCGATGTCGTAATCACACGCGCATTGGCCTGAAAACCGCGCTGAGCGGTAATCATACCGGTGAACTCAGCCGCCAGGTCAATGTTCGAAGTCTCCAGTGCGCCTGAACTGATCGTGGCGGAGATAGTCTCGCCGGCGGTGCCGATGATCGGATCACCGGAGTTGGCCGAAGTCACATACATCGACTGCCCCTGCTTCATCAGACCTGATTCGTTATTGAATCCGGCCAGCTGAACCTGGGCCAGTTCGCGCGAGATACCATTTGTGAATATTCCATAGATCATTCCGGTATCATCAACCGTAATGCTGTCCAGAATTCCCATTCCGTAACCATCCTGGTTGACGATCGCGGCAGTCGAGTTCGATGAGAACCCGGTCAGTCCATCGAACATACCGGTCGAACCCGGATTGAGATCCATGACTACATCTTCACCGCCGTTATTCGGATCGAACGAGAACTCCGGTGTACCGCTGTCGGACGAGAAATTCAACAGGGAACCGTCCGGATTGAAAGTTACCGAACCGGTATCGCCGTACCTGACAACCTCATCACCATTCAAGGTGATCTGCCAATTCCACTTATTGTCCGTATTGGTCTTGGTAAACGTTGTCACCAGGGTATGTTTACCGCCCTGGGAGTCATAGACAGTGGTCGACATGGCATGCTGGGTATCCTCAGTCTCAATCTTGAGAGTACCAGCATCCAGGCCAGCCGTCGCACGACAGGTGATTCCACCACCGCCGATTTCGCTAATGCCGTTGGGAAGGCCGGTCACCGGGTCAACTTCGATACCGAGGTTCACTGCGGCCTGCGGGGCTCCGCCGGTCGGAGTGAAGACATCCGTGGCAGTGAAGTCATGATCGACACCATCATTGGCATCGAATGTGGCGGTGGCATCCAGAAGTACACCGCAAACAGTCTCACCTGCCGGAGCGACTGCTGTGGTCGATACAGCCTGGACATTATAGGATGCGCCATCGCCGGCAAAATCACGTTCGACAACTATATACTCGTTGACATTATCCCAGTATGCAGTCACACCATCGACCGCGTTGATCTGTGTGATCACATCTCCGATGGTCGAGTTGACGGTTAAACCGGTCAGGTTAACCGATGAGGTACCATTATCGACCGAGATCGTAGTGGTCTCTCCCAGTCCCGCGGCAGTAACACCCAGTGAGCCAATGGTTGTGCTCTCCGTAGCACCACCCAGTACGATACCTGTATTGTCAGACTTTTCAGCCTGCTGAGTAAATGCGACCGTGATCTCATGCACACCACCGGCACCATCGGAAGCCTTACCGGTTACGGTATCCACTTTTGTGGTTCCGGCAGACTGCAGGCTGGCGGTCGAATCGGTGGCATTGGAATCGAGATTGTTAGCATAAGTGACACTTGATGTGGCATTGGGCGGATCCTGCTGACCGAACGGCACGGTGATATTACCGAGTTGCGCGGTAGCGGGAATTTCGCCGGTGCTATCGGCCATCTTACCCTGCACGAACATTCCATTGGCAGGATTAATCATGGTACCGTTGGCATCGAAACCGAAGTTGCCGGCACGAGTGAAATACTGCCCGCCGGAACCATCAGCCAGGATAAAGTATCCAGAACCCTGGATTGCCATGTCACTGATTTTTCCTGTCGATTCCAAACCACCCTGCGAATGGATATTATCGATACTGGCAACGCTCATTCCCAGTCCGAGCTGGACGGCATTGGTACCGCCCCTGTTATCAGTCGGTCGCCCGGCACCCTGCATGGTCTGGACAAGCGACTCCTGGAAAGTGGCACGACTGCCTTTGAATCCGATCGTGTTGACATTGGCGATGTTGTTACCCAGAACATCCATGCGCGTCTGGTGGTTGCGCAGTCCGGATACACCTGAGAACAGTGAACTAATCATCCTCCAAATCCTCCTTACATCAGGCTTCCTCAATGGAGGGCCGGCCTGAGTGTTATGTTTCCATTACAAAATAATTGCGCTGTCGATATTGGTGAACACACCTTCGTTCATGTTTTGTTTTTCGATGGCCGTCACCACTTTACGGTTCTGCACATTGACTATAAATGCCAGGTCATTTAGCAAAACCAGCGAATCCCTGGATCCTTTTTCCTGAGCCTTGTCGAGCGCCTGGTTGAGCCGGGCAGTTTCCTGAGGTCCAATTTCAAGCTGGCGACGTTTAATCCGATCCATCAGATGGCGGGAAAAATCCAGGCCGTCCGCCGTAGTCTGCTGGGCACGTCGTACCTGATTTGGCTGTGTCGGGTTGACCCTATCGATGGCAGCCGACTGTAACTGTACAGGATTTATTTTAGCCATGGCTCTACCTCAGCCCTCTTTAACGCCCACTTCGGACACATCACCCAGGGTGACCGTAGTGCCGTCGACGATCAGGTAAGCGGCGCCTTCCATATACTGCACACGCTCAACCGTACCGACCAGAAGCGGACTAACTGTAAGCCTCTCGCCGGAAGCGTCTTTGGCTTCGACACTGATCGAATAATGACCCTCGGGCAGTTCAACTCCATCACTGGATTTTCCATCCCATTTGACCGAATTGATCCCGCCCTCGCTGTGATCTTCATAGACCACATCCACGAGTTCTCCGAGTTCATTGTAGATCGAGATCTTGACCTCATGAGCCGGGCCATTGAGCTGGTATGATAGATTAGCTTCGCCCGAATCATCCAGGTAGATCATGTTGGATTCAGCGGTCACTTCTCTACCCAGAAGCGAGGTCGCCATGCTGTTGGCAATCGACTGCGAGGTGACATAATCCATATTCATCGCTTCAGTCATGTTGTTGTTCATGTTCACTAACTGTTCGAGTGAACTAAACTGCGACATCTGGGCGATGAAATCAGTGTCGTCCATCGGTTCCAATGGATCCTGGTTACGCAACTGTGTCACCAGAAGCTGAAGGAATTCATCCTTGCCCATGTCATCGGGCCGCTTGGCGACATTTCCAGCCGAGTAATCTAATCCCATGGAAATCGGATCGATCATAAGCGTTCTCCTGTTACGCGAATAAGTTTATTCGTCCTCTGAGATTTTGCGCGCCCATGGTCCTGTTCTGATTCTCAGGCATCGATTCAGGTGAGTGCGCAAAATTTCCACGATTTGCAAACCCGGAGCGACCACCGTTTTGATTGGCGGCCTGTCCGGAATTATCCTGTCCCTGATTTCCACCGGAGACGTCTACCGAGAAACTGTCCACCTTGATTCCCTGGGTGGCCAGAGTCTCTCGCAACTGCGGGAGATTCGATTCGACCATATGGCGCGCCAGATGAGAACTGACCTCCAGGCGGGCATTCATCTGGTCACCGACCACACGCAGTTGAACGTCGATTTTACCCAATGATTCAGGTTCCATCTTGATGCGGAATGTTCCACCCTCGGCAAGAGTTTTACCCGACGGAGGAGCATCCATCTTAAACGTTACCTGGCGCGGTTGTGTAGACTGCAGAGTCTTTTGAGTCGACTCGAGCGCAGGCGCGGTTTTGGCTTCGGTCATATTCTGCTGAGAGTTCTGCTCCAGCGGAATTTCCGCGGACATCTTTGTGTTCGTTCCAGAGGCAGTTTTAACCGCCTGCTGTTCGGTCGTCTTACTACCCTCGAGGTTGGCCTTGAATACACGGCCCTCCAATGCGCTCGATTGGGCTTCTTTTTCGGCGACGACCTGACGGCCCAAGCCTTCGGCAAACCGGTTAGGGTTGCCCTCTGACTTTTGATTCTGATTAAGGTTCAGATTGTTCTTCTGTCGATCGACAGATTTTTCGATCCCGACTGTTTTCTCAGATTTATCATCCAATGTCGGGGTTTCGTGCAGGTCAAGCGTTGGCCGGGTAATGCTCTTCTGGTTGACGGGAGCCCGCTCGAGTTTCAGATCTTCGCTTGCGGGGCGATAGATCGGAGCAGTCGGCGTCTTCGAATCCCGCATCGGAGAAAACAGATCATCCGCGGGTCTATCGAGTTTTGCTTCCTGCTGTAAAGCGGTCACCTGTGGCTGAGCGCCTGGTTTCTGAGCAACATGTTTGTCCGGAATAAACAGGACCAGGCGGGCTTTGCCTTTGGCCTCATTTTTCTCGATCAATTTGCCCAGATCGTTGAGATCAGCCGCTTTTTCGCCATTATCATTTTGCTTGACCAGAACAGCATCGAATTCAGCCGGTTTCTGCGCACCTTCCGCCTGCACCTTGAAGGCTGTCAGACTTTTGTCCTCGGCCATCCGTGTTTCGGAGGTACGCGTCAGCACGAGGGTCGCTAACTCCCTCGAACCGTCGTCGGTTTTAGCCTCGCCCGCCGGGGCCACCAGCTTGAGACTTTCGCCGACTTTGAGCTGTTCCAGATCAAAGACATCAGCCAGTTCTGACAGAGCCGACAGCTTCAGCGGAACATCCGCCAGCTGTCCGGACTGTTGCTGGCCGTTGACATCTTCGTTAATCTGCGGGAGACTGCTGTGAGCAGATGCCTGCAAGGATTTCTCGCTTGATTGAAGGGCAGTCTCACTGCCTGAACGGATAATTTCGACCTCGATCTCCGGCATAACCTTCTCTGCCGATGCTTTGATGCCCGACAGGTCAGGTCCCTGCAGAGATTTTTGAAGCGAGGCAAATTGCTTATCCGCCATCATGGTATCAGGCGATTTGCCATCGGACAACGGCAGAACAACCGGTAACGCGTTGTGCGCCTTGCCCTCCGGAATCATCGCAAGCAGTTTATCCAACTCCTGCGGAGTGAATTCGAGTTGGGGCCCGGACTCGTTCATCTGCGGATCAGCCTGGTTCAAAAAGAACAGCAGTTTTTCCGCGAAGTCCTCAGGCGCGATCGAATTCTTTCCGAGCCAAAGTTCGGAACCCGCGTTGGGAGCGGATAATCGCCCGCTGAAGATCTGGAGCAGGTTAAGTGGATTGGAAACAGCTTGCATCAATCTACTCCATCCAGATCAATCATAAACATGGTGATTTGTGCCGCGCGCTCCGACGGTAATTCCGCCATCACCTCGGCACCGTTTTGTTTCCGCATCCTCTGCAGAATCAGCCCCACTTTGGCATCGGAGATGTTTTCCATGATCGCGGCTACTTCTTCCGGTTTCATGGTATCGAACAGTTTGGCGAGGTTGGCGATATTGGTCTGTTCCAGGTTACGGCGCTGTTCAATCAACGCCTTGGTCTGAGCCCTCAGATTTTCGAGCTTGGCGCGTTCGGCCTGGACACGCAGCCACTCCCGTTCGATCTCCTCTTTCTGGGCCTCATACCACTTCACCTGTTCAACCGAATCCTCTTCTGACAGAGTAGAATCCTTCTTCTCCTCTTTCTTCTTGGGGTGATCCTCAGAATCACCTTTCGCCAGCGGTGAGTACTCGCCATGCCAGTCGCCGCTGAGGTACTCATAGTCCTCCGCGATTTCTTCCGGCAGTTCCTCCTCAACCACTTCCTCACCACTTTCAGATGAGAACATCCCCATGGTCAGGACAAATACGACCAGAAAGATCGCAAACGCCCCGGCGCCGATGAAGATGAACATCTTGAGTGGAACAGGTCCCTGTGCATTCGCCACGACTGTTATCTCCTTTGCATCATCCTATTATCTTCAATTCCATTGCATATAATTAGCCATGCAAAAATAGTTTTGCTCGTACTCCTTCTGAGCAATGA
>WJMC01000142.1 GCA_014728145.1 Candidatus Zixiibacteriota bacterium
AATCGCATTATTGCGGCCGAGATATGCTATCCAGCTCTGTTACCCGCATGGCAAAACAACAGGTTTCTTTTATCTCATCCACTCGAATTCACTGATCCGTATCCACTCGGAGATCTCAACCGGCCCGGCCTCAGGGATTCACTCAAAAGCAGTAAGTACTATATTTCTGAAATCGACACCGGAGTTAATCTGATCAAGCGCATTGAACTAAGCCAGGAAATCAATTATATGTGGCATTCTTTCTATCAATCTCAGGACTCATGTTTATTCGTTCACTATCTGTCGGGCAAGCTCGATGTTTTCGACCGGGACTTTAACCTAATCGCAAGTTCGGTACTCGGAAATAGTATCCGATATATCGATATAATTGATTTTAGAGATAAAGGGCGGTGCTATGTTTACTCTGACGGTATTTATGATAGTACTTTTGCAAAACTCGTCCACTTCCCGTTCAGGATTAAAAGATTTTACAAGCTCCAGACTCTGCCGGGAGACAACCTGTATCTAATCAACGGTACCCAGCGTTACCAGATAATCAGGATAACGAAAAACAGCCTTATAAACCTGTTAACAACATTTGTAATCCAAAATCGGGCTTATTTTTTCACCGCCCTGCCGGCGCTTTTGATCATCCTGTTAGTAACCAACTATTACCGTCATAAGAACCGCAGAAACCTCATAAAAGTAGCCCGGCAGAAAAAAGAACTGGAGAAAGCCCATGAAGAACTGCGTAAAGCCCAGGAGACTATTATCGCCCAGGAGAAGTATCGACAGGCCAGAGATATCGCCGGCGGTTTCGCGCATGAGATCAGAAACGCCCTGACGCCATCAAAAAATGTGATCTACAAGCTCAGCCGGGCAAGTGAAAACCAGTTGCGCGACAGCAAGTGGATCGGGCAGATAACCGACATCCTCAATCGAGCGACCGACCGCGCGATACAACTTACCAAAACGATCTCGCAGTATACCAGCCTGGAAACGATCCCGCCTCCGAAACCAGTCAATATCGCGAAAGTGATCGAAGATGTGCTCGATTATAACAGTAAAAAAATCGAACAGTCAGGAATAAATGTCAAGCTGGAAGCAGAACCTCAGCTCCTTATCGAAAGTAACTATGAGCAGATGTTTATCGTGCTCAATAATCTCGTTACGAATTCGCTTGAGGCCTTGACGGGAACGGATAATCCATCTATATTAGTTGAAACCAGACATCGCGGTGGAAAAACAGAAATCGAAATCAGGGATAACGGGTCCGGAATCGAACCAGATAACCTGGACCGAATCTTCGAGATTTTCTATTCCACCAAACCCGACACTGGTACCGGTCTGGGTCTTGCTATCGTCAGGAAAATCGTTGAAGCATACAATGGAAAAATCATTGTAAACAGTTCCCCGGGTGATGGGACTGCTTTTTTGATCATGTTTGAATAGCGCAATACGCTTAAAACTACATACCAGTTAACCTGTTTTGGAGAGTACCATGAGCGACAACAATGGATACAGGCTTCTTTTAGTCGATGATGACTCCGAGGTGCTCAACAGCCTCGAATTTATGCTCAAGGACGATTACGACCTGGTCTGCGCCTCTTCAGGTCGGGAAGCAGTTGAGTGCGTGAAAAGCGATGATTCTATCGCGGTGGTGGTGATGGATATCAAGATGCCTCGTATGGATGGCAAAGAGTCGGCCGATCATATCACCAGATTGAAACCCGAATTGAATATTATCTTTCATACCGGTTTTCCAGGCCAGTACGATGAAGAAGAAATCGACCACACTTTCAAGCCCTTTGGATATGTAGAAAAAGGCGCGTCACCATGTAGCCTGGAACGTGAAATCCGCAACGCCTTTGAAAATTATGTTGCCAGGCAGATGAATAAACAGCCAGTTCTGGCCCGGGGCTCCCATTTCAACATGATCGGTGATTCCCCCAAAATGCAGGATGTCTATAACCTGATTAAACGGGTTGCACCGAGTGACACTACAGTATTGATTACCGGCGAAACCGGTACCGGCAAGGAGCTGGTCGCGCATGCGCTCCATCACGCCAGTTTGCGCTGGGAACAACCTTTCATCAAGATCAATTGTGGTGCAATCACCGAATCTTTGACCGAAGCGGAGTTGTTCGGCCATGAGAAAGGGGCTTTCACTGATGCTAAAGAACGGAAAATCGGCCCGATCGAACAGGCCGACGGCGGGAGCCTGTTTTTGGACGAGATTACCGAGATGACATTATCACAGCAGAAGAGGTTTTTACATGTTCTCGAAGATCGCGAGATCAGCCGAGTGGGAGGTAGCAATCAGGCTATCAAAGTCGATGTTCGCGTTATCTCAACCTCCAATCGCGATCTTGAAAAAAGTGTGGAGGAGGGAGAATTTCGCCGCGATCTGTTCTACCGGATCCACACAGTCAGAATCAAAATGCCCTCACTGGCTGAAAGAATCGAGGACATTCCTGACCTGGTCAGATTTTTCTGCGACTCTTTCTGCCGTGAGCACAATATGCAACCACGAATATTCAACCAGTCCGCTACGGATTACCTCACCAGTTGTGAATGGCCGGGAAACGTTCGTCAACTCAAATACGTGGTGGAAGCAGCCACACTGCAAACTCCTTCGGGGCTGATAAAAGCTGATGACCTCAAGAAATTTGTTGGAAACGGTTTTCAGGTGGATCATGAAAAGCCTCATCAGGGCATGGCTGAACGTGTGCAGAACTTCAAACGGTATTTGATCTTCGATGCAGGATTTCGAAGCCGTGGCAATATCAACGCCGCCGCGCGTTTCCTTAATGTAGATTCTTCCAACCTTCGTCGCATGATCAAGGAATTCGGTATTGATTTCAAACGTTTTGCTGATAATTGATCGGGATGGTTTTAGCTTCAGATAAACATTAAACCTCTGTCATCAATACACCCCCTTTGATCCGACAGGGGTGTCACAAGCACCACTCCACCTGATTCCTTCAAAGCTGTATATCATCAATAAATATCTGTCCTCCATTGACTTGTTAAAATCTCATCACTCTGGCATCCCATTTGGATAATAAATAGTTAAAAGACCTTTACCGGGTGATGGTCAAGAGACTAATAGCAAAAAACACCATAGTAGCAAGGGAGGTGATATGAAAAGGGATTAGTCCTGTCGAATCTCAACATGATTCTGAAATGGAAACTGAACGAAAAGTGATTTGAGACACAAGTCATTTTGATTGACACCAGATTTAACAAAACAACTATTAGGAGTGCAACAATGTCCACTAT
>WJMC01000143.1 GCA_014728145.1 Candidatus Zixiibacteriota bacterium
CATGCCCGAACTGATCGGAAGCCGTGGACACGATTATTTCATCAATGAAGGGATACTAAAAATCAGCGGTATGATTCGTCCGGACGGCAGTTTCTCGTTCTGGCCGGGTGGCGATGAGGTCAACCTGTGGACGTCAGTCTACGCCACTCATTTTCTGGTGGAAGCAAGACAGAGGGGTTACCGAATCGATTCAAAAGTGTATGATCAGTCACTCGATCAGGTTGAAAATCTTGTCTATGGCTCCGATGCTTCCGAGCGGGTTCTGCCCGTTAAAGTCTATGCCTCCTATGTGCTGGCTTTATCAGAACGTCATGGAAACAAACTTCGCAACCGCCTGGATGATATCCCGATCGATGATCTGCCCGGATACAGTCGCTATATGCTGGCCACAGCATTCTATCTTGTGGGAGATGAGGACAAGGCATTGCGGCTGATACCAACCATGATTCAACCTCCTGTATTCGAACGCCAGAGCGGAAACAACCTCAGCTCTCCGCTTCGCAGCACCGCCATCATGCTGGAAACTATGAACCGAATAAATCCTGATCATCCCGCCTGCGCCGCGCTGGCTCAAAAACTGATCGAAGCCTCCCTCGAAAACCGTTATTACACCACGCAAGAGACCGCCTTTGCCCTGCTGGCCCTGGGTAAATACCTGGCCGGGCAGGATGTTCCGGATTTTACCGGCACACTTGAAATCGAAGGCGATACGACCTACACATTCAACAGCAAACGTTTCAAGCTCAGTCGAAATAATTTATATGACAAAACCATCAAAATTGATATCGAGGGACACGGCCCCTGTTTTTATTACTGGCAAGCCTCCGGTATTCCAGAGGACAGGCCCGCCAATGAGTACTCACACGGGATCGAAATCACCAGGCGGTATTTCAATCAGAGCGGGAGTCAACTCGATCTCGATTCAGTACCTCTGGGCGACCGGGTTGTGTGCAAACTCTCTGCCCGGGCTGTCGCCGGTCCGCTTGAAAATGTGGTTATCAACGATATGCTTCCGGCCGGGCTGGAAATCGAAAACCCCCGCATAAAATCGGGGCCACGATTCAGCTGGATTCCAAGACAACAGGACAAATACGATTATCTCGATATCCGTGACGACAGGCTGTTGATTTTCACTGATCTGAGTAAAAATCACACCTTTGAATACTATTATACGCTTCGGGCAGTATCAAAAGGCGAGTTCATCGTACCTCCGGTGATGAGCGAATGTATGTACGATCCCTTGAAGGCGGCATCGTCATCAGCCGGAATGATTAACATTAAATAACACTTTCACGCTATGAATATGTCTGACGAAAACAGAAAACGATTAAAGAAAGCGACACTGGCAATAACCGCAATTCTGTGTCTACTGGTTTTAGCCGACCGGGTGTTGTTTCCCTTGCCCGAAGAAATACTCGCTCGCGCGCCGGCTCATCTCGTCTACAGCCGAGAGGGCGACCTGATGGGAGCGTATTCCTCATCTGATCGTTTCTGGCGAATACCGGTCGTGTATGAGCAGATCTCGCCTCGCCTGATCGAGACCGTCCTGTTTATGGAGGATCGCTGGTTTTACTATCATCCGGGAATCAACCCGATTTCGCTTGTTTCAGCCCTGTGGGACAATCTTAAAGCCGGGGAGGTTGTGCGCGGCGGGTCGACTATCACGATGCAGATTGCCCGGATGATGGATCCCAAACCGCGCACATTAAAAAATAAACTGATCGAAATCGCTCGCGCCTTTCAACTGGAGACGAGATATTCCAAACACGAATTGCTGGAAATCTATTTCAATCTGGCCCCCTACGGTGGAAACATCGAAGGAATCGGTGCCGCCTGCCATTTCTATTTCGGCAAATCACCCGCTGAACTGACATACCCGGAGGCGGCGGTTCTGACCGCGATACCGGCATCGCCCAATGATTTTCGGCCCGATTTAGAGCCCCAAAAGTGTCGCGCACGCAGGAACTTTATATTGAAGCTTCTGGCAGATAACAAAACGATCTCTCATTCTCGCCTGGGTCAGTTTATTGCCGAAGAACTTCCGCTCACCCGGCAACCGCGACCGCAGACAGCTCGGCATTTGTGCCAGACTGTTATCAGCGAATGCCCGAACAGATCCAAAATCACTACTACTCTCGATACTGATATTCAGGCAACCTGTGAACGGCTTGCGGAAAATTATCACAATCTCCTGGTCGAACGTGACATTCATAATCTCTCTATCGTTGTCCTTGACAACCATACAGGAGATTTGCTTGCGATGGTCGGTTCGCCCGATTTCAATGACAGGTCTCATCATGGCCAGGTCAACGGCGCCCTGGCAAAACGGTCACCCGGTTCCGCCCTCAAACCATTTGCCTACGCGCTCGGATTTGAAGAAGGCTTGATTACACCGGCTGATCTACTCGATGATATCCCGGTCAGTTATGCGGGGTATGCTCCTGAGAATTACGATGAAAAATATCATGGGGTGGTCGATGTACGTACCGCCCTTATCCAGTCACTGAATGTCCCGGCAGTCAACCTTGTTGCCCGGATGGGATTGCGTAAATACCATGATTTTTTGACAACGGGAAATCTGCTGGAGGATGAACGCGGATATCTAAGCTACGGTCTTCCGCTGGTACTAGGAGCCTGCGAGGTTTCACTTTATGAACTGTCGAACCTGTATTCCACGCTGGCACGCGGAGGTATCTATCGTCCGGTCCGGATGATTTTAAACCATGCTGAATCTGATGACACTGCGTTGCTATCGAAACAATCGACATATCTCGTAAGCGAAATACTGCGCGAGCTCAATCGCCCGAATCTGAATACAAGCTGGGAGTTTACGCGAGACCGACCGGCAATAGCCTGGAAAACCGGCACTTCCTATGGTCGCCGTGATGCCTGGGCTATCGGCTACAATCCGAAATATACAGTCGGTGTATGGGCCGGGAATTTTTCCGGTGAGGGATCGCCCTGGCTGGTCGGCGCAGAGACCGCCGCTCCTCTTATGTTCGCGATCTTTGATCAGATAACCCTCGGTGAAGAACCACAGTGGTTCAAACGACCGGAAGGTATCGGAGTGCGCCAGGTATGCGCCCTGAGCGGAATGCCACCGGGGCCTCACTGCCAAAAGACCAAAACCGCGCTGTATATCGAGAAGGTCAGCGACAACATGACCTGCCCGCTTCACGGACAGATCCTGGTCGACCGGGAATCCGGGCATCGCCTGAGCCGTGATTGCACCTATGGTCATGACTACGACAGCCTGGTGGTCGAACTATGGCCGGCGCGTCTGGCGAACTGGTTCACGCGTCATAACCTCCTGAAGCCACTGCCGGAATTCGCGCCTGAATGCCTGGGGACACGGCAGTCCGACCGTCCTGTGATTTTATCACCTGAACCTGAAACAGTGTTCGAGCTGGTCGACCATATCCCGGCCGAATACCAGCAGATCCCGCTCAAGGCCTCGGTTTCACTCGACAGCCGGGAAATCCATTGGTTTATAGATGAAAAGTTGTACGCCAGTGTGAAAAACGGCGAGAAAATATTCTACCGCCCCAAAACCGGCCGCCACAGCCTGGTATGTGTCGACGACCTGGGACGTTCCAGCCGGATTGAATTTGAAGTCAAGTGAACCGTCCGGAAAACAGCCCGCCAAAATCAGTCTATCAACCGATCGCTTCTTTGACTTTGTCAACCAGTTCCTGCTTGTCGATCGGTTTGTCAAAAACAGCATACGGTTTCGGGATCGCCAGATGTTTTCCGGGCAGGCCGGAAACAACGATCACCGGTATTTCCTTGAATTCCTTGTTATGACGCACACTGCGATAGAAATCAGTGCCGGTATTTTTGGGCATCTGCAGATCGAGCGTGATCAGATCCGGTTTCTCGGCCTTTAACTTTTCGAGCGCTTCGGAACCATCCATCGCCGTCACGGTTTCATAGCCCTCTGCGTTGAGCAGGGTTTGCAGAAATATAATCACATCCTGTTCGTCATCGACAATCAGAATCTTCTTAGCCATCGACCTCTCCTTTTTACCAATTTGATGGTAAATTAATAGAATGGGCGCCCTGATTCAACAATAATTAGAAATAAATTGTGCGGTTAAATATGTGTGGGAAATTCAGCTTTAAAAATCGTACCCTGGCCTTCTTCCGAACGAAATGTGATCCTGCCCCCATGCTCCTCGACAACTTTTTGTGCCACCAGGAGACCGAGGCCGGTGCCCTCTCTTCCCTTGGTGGAGAAAAAGTCCTCGAACACGGTTTCACCCACTTGACCGGGGATTCCGGGACCGTTATCCTCGACTTCGAAAATATGTTTTGCTGATGAATCGTATCTGCCACGAACAGCGATAAACCGCTTTTTCTCAGATCCGGAATCATCGCCAAGAAACGCCTCAAAAGCATTGATGATCAAATTTGTTATGAGGTTATGGAGTGCGTCCTTGTCGAATCTACCCTCGGGCATTGACTCGGGAAGTTCGAGATGGAGTTCTATCCCCTCCTTCTGTGCGCGACCGGAAAACAGCTCATAACAGCTTCTGATCACCGGTGTCGGATCGATCTTTTTGTATTCCATTTCACGTTCCTTGGAGCAGTACAAAAGATCCTTAACGATCCGCGAAACGTTTTCGACATTGCGCTGGATCATGCCCCAGCCCTGCTGGACGAGTTTGTCTTCACCATCTTCCATGCCGGTATTGACCACAAAGATTCCCCCCTCGAGGCCCATCAGGATGTTTTTAATACGGTGCGCCATAAACGCGATCGTCTTGCCCATGTAAGTCAACTCGCGTTGCAGGCGTTTGACCTCGGTGATATCGGTCGACATCTCCATCACAGCCGCCATCTTGCCGTCCTCGTTGTAGATCGGGGCGGAGTAACATATCAGTTGCGCGCTGGAGCCGTCTTTTTTCATTACAGTGGTTTCACCGGAATGAATCTCGCCATCTTCGAAGGTCTTTTTCAGACGGCAATCGGTGCAGATCGTGTCGCGGTTTTTGAAGACCTCGTAGCAACAGTCGCCCACACGGTCGCCAAATTCGCGCCGGAACTGTCGGTTAGCACGGATGATCCGCAGGTCACGGTCCTGGATCGAAATATAACAGGGCACATTCTCGAACAGGTCGCGAAACTCTTTGCGGCTAGCTTCGATCTCACTCTGGAGCTTTTTGACCTCGGTGATATTGGTCGACATCTCCATCACACCGGCGATATCACCCTGATCATCCTTGATCGGTGTTGTGTAGACAATCATGTGAGCCTTGTTGCCATTCTGAGTGACTACAGTCTCTTCCGTGGTATGGGTTCGACCATCCTCGAAGGTTTTGATGACCGGGCAATTGGGACAGATTTCATCTGTCCCTTTGTAGACCTTGTAGCATTTCTCACCGATACGGTCACCGAAGTCACGTCGAAACAGTTTATTGGAGCGGACTATGCGCAGGTCTCTATCCTGGATCGAGAGATAGCACGGTACCTGCTGGAAAAAGCGGTCGATACCGGGATGTTCCAGGGCCACATCGGAGCGACGTACACGATAGGCGGCGAAACCCAGCGCAAATAGTAATAATGCGGTAATTACAGCAAATAAAAGCGTTCCCAGTTGAAGAGCTGAAAGCACCAGCAAGCCGGTAATCACGACAACCGCTGTAAACACACGAAACAGCGATGATATCGTCCAGACATAGATGCCGGTCATAGGTTTGCTCTCAAGTAACGCCAAGCCTGATCACTCCCCCAAAAGTTTTTTCACCCGACCGAGGAAATCATCGGGCATGATCGGTTTCTCGATGAAGTCAGTCGGACCGCCCAGCCTGCTCATGTCGAAAAACTCGTCGTTCCCGCTGACCCCGGAGACAACAATAACCGGAACATCCTTATTGTTCTCACGAAGATTCTGAAAGAACTTCAAGCCACTGCGCTGTGGCATGAGGATATCCAGCGTTATCAAGTCGGGATCCACCTCTTTGAACTTTGTCAACGCGACTTCCCCGTTTTCAGCGGTCTCGGTTGAATAACCAGCCTTGCGCAATACCGTCTGCAGGTAGATGCGCATATCCTCCTCATCATCGATTATCAAGATCTTTCTATTCATACCCTGCCTCCTGCTACTGTTTATGCTCTTCTGAACCGGAAGACTTCACAAACTGGCGCGCCTCGGGGTGGTCGATCAGCTTGAGCACCCCCATAATTCTGGAATGCAGTTTTGAGTCTTCCATAAGACTGATCAGGTGCGCGATCAGGTCACCGTCATCGAGTTGCTTCAACTGCGCTTCAGCCGCAGACCTGACTTCCGCATTGGCGTGGCCGAGTGCCTGCGTGATCGCTTCTAATGCCAGTTCCGCGGCTTCATCGGAGCGATTCATTATAATACCCAGCGAACGGATCGCGTTGGGACTTCCGCGAAATTTACCCAGCGCGCGCGCCAGCCGTACAGCCCCGTATTTCTCTACCAGGGCCTCGATCTCATCAGGACTTCTACCGGCTCCGGAGTCGACCGAACCGGTGTCAAATTCTCCGATAAACGACTCATCGGCATAGTTCTCGATTGCCATCCTGCGCGCGGCCATATTGTATTCTTTGTCATGAGCTATCTTTTCGAGAATTCTCTTGTCGGTAATATGTGCGAAGCAGGCTTTCATCAAGCGGTAGTTCTTCTTCTCCCTGATCAGATCCGCCAGCCTCTGTTGCGAATCGATTTTCTCAACCGCCGCGATACGGGCATCGATCTCGTTTCCCTCGCGAGCAACCTGGTAAAGGCTGTCCTGGTCATTCAGTTTTTCAACCGAAGCCAGGCGCACCTTTTCAGCACTATCGTTTTTTGCAATCTCAGCCAAAAGTGACTGATCATCGCATTCCTTCACAGCCTTCAAACGTACATCGGGATCATCGGACTGAAAGTCAGGTTTTGAAAACAGACCCATTACGGACATAGGGTACACCTCCCGTATTAATGAAAATCATCCCATTCAATAAACCCCTCGCGAACATCGACCATGGCATTGATGATCAATTCCACCAGTCCACCATAAAGGAACCGGCATCTCTCGTAAGCATCGTAATAGTTCAGCAGATCGCGAATCTGGCCCTTGCAGTTGGAACAGGGCGCACAGATATACTTGTTAACCGAGGGATCGAGTTCATCTTTGGTAAACGCATTGAGTATCTGTGCGAATTTCTTGCGTCCGCTGATCATGTATTTCCAGGCTGGGAAATTATTCGATTGCATGATCGCGAATCCGCTTCCGCCACCGCAACAATAGTTGTGGACACCGTGGGGCGTCATCTCGCGGAACTGCGGGCAGATCTTCTTGAGGATCTCTCGCTGTGGCTTGATGATCCCCATCGAACGAGCCATATTGCAGGGGTCATGTAGCGTGACCGGGAAATCGTTACGTTCCGGATCAAACATGACCTTCTCGTTCACGATCAGGTCCTCCATGGTAACCATGCCGGATTCACGCGGGATATTGCTCTCGCCCATCCAGATCCGATCGCCAATCGCCATAATAGCCTTGTGTGCGTGACCGCATTCGCCCACCACGACTTTCTTGACACCCAGCTTTTTAGCAACTTCAGCGTGTTTGATGGTAACCCTGGCATACTGGGCATCATCATAGAAAAGACCGTAATTGACTGAATCGTAGCCGACCATTTCCGATGACAGGGTCCAGTTCAGGCCGGCAATTTCGAACAGGATCGCGAAAGCCTCCAGGTTTTCCGGCCATGACAAAAACTCGCCGGCGTTGTGGATCAAAAGGATATCAGCACCCGGTTTATCGAACGGGATCTTGATATCGAGCCCGGTACGATCCTTCAAATCTTCCTCGGCGAACTCCATCAGATCCATCAGGGCAGGCGGAGTGATACCGGTCGAGGAACCGGTCGAGAGCTGTTTAAGCGTACCGTCACCGTGAAGCTCCTGCGGTGAAATACCCAGTTCCATGCTGAACAGCTTGCGAATTTCTCGGGTGATCAGACCGTTGTCGACACCCATCGGACAGGTCTGCGCGCATCGCCTGCAGAGAGTGCAACGATACGAAAGCTGGGCTAAGCGCGCCACAGTCTCCCAGTTCAGGTCGATATCAGCACCGGTAAATTTGGCTGTAAGTTTGCCTCCCGGTTTGAGGTATTTCCTGATGATCCGCCTGAGGGTATCCGACCTGAAAAGCGGACGGTAAACTTCGGCACGACCGCTCGATTCGAAAATCGGGCAGGCCTCAGAACAGGTGTTACACTTGACACAATTGTCGAGCGAAAGCATAAACGGTTTGAGAAACGTCCAGTTTTCTTCTTTGGTCAAAAGCCTTTTGAGACCTGTTAAAAAACCGGCTACATACTTTTCTTTTTCTTCATCAGTTTTAGGTTTTTTCACCTGCAGGTTCAAAAATCCATCCAGAGAAGAGTCGTATTTCTCGCGCTTACTTTCCTGTATTTCTTCAACAGGAGGATCTTCCCAGTCATGATATGGATAGGGCAATTCGGGAAGATTATCCAAATCGACCTCATAGAGCTGATCTTTTTTGTCGCTGATGTTTTTTATCCTGATGTCGTTATTTTTCATCTTCCACCTCCGTGACGACCTCGCCCCAGGTCTTACCTGTCTGTATATGGCTTCCACGCCATCCAACTTTCTGATTAAGAAGCTCGCCGATTCGTTTTTCTATCAGGCTGCCGCGCTGATTGGGCTGATCATTCCAGCGCACGGCATGGTACAGGAAGTATTTAGCCACAAAATGTGACATGCGTGTCAGTGGAATGTATGCCACCAGTAGGGACAAGAGCACGATCTCTGTTGTAAACAAGGCTGAAGGTAGATAAGCTTCGCTAACAGACATAGTTGCCTGGACAAATCCGCGCAGATGGTCGAATGACTGATCGGCTGTAATATGTGACGCGAAAGCTATACCTGTCACAATCATAATCAGAACCAAATTAAAGTACTCGATCGGGGCGTTAAACCGGCGCTGATCTTTATCACTCATACGCCATATAAATAGTCCCAGCGCACCCAGAAATGACAAAACCAGGGCCCCATAGCCAAACGGAATGGTCACGTAATGAATGATCTGCCCGAACACCTGAGCCTCGGTATTGACTGCTACCCCCAAAGCCGACAGCAGCGCGCCCAAAAAGACTAATCCGAGCCAGCCGATCGACAGGTACATCCCCAGATGAAACGGCCACGAAGATATCCAGACTTTCGAGTTGTGATGCCTGACTCCCTTGAGAAGCAGGATCTCGGCCGCCATCTCCTTCAATTCATTGAGTTTGTCCTCATGGCGCGGTTTGCTCCACCAGTCAAGCTCTTCAAGATAACTGCCCCCGTATTCAGCCCTGCCCTTTTCATGAGGCACCGGATAAAGCTCCCAGCGCATATGTTCCGGCGCGTTGGCATAGCGCAGAGCCTTGATGATCATCGCCAAAACAGCTGTCACCACGGCTACTACCATGATTACCTGCACAGCCAGCATAGTTGTCTACTCCTCTCATTTCCCGGCCGCCTTGGGGCAGCCATGTATTTCACCATCTTCTTTTTCGTTGAGTAAGCGGTCAGGGTCGAGATAAGGCAGATCGGCATGCTTTTCACGGATCCGGTTAATCCGGTCCCGGTCGATCAAGTCAGCCAAGGTGTAACTTTCTAGCACCTCGAGCATCGTACCGCTCAGAATCGACCAGATCATCCGCGCTTCGCAAAAGGCACTGTTGAGACACACATCCGGACTGACCACACAGTCGGTTACCGAAACCGGACCATCCAGAGCAACCACTATCTCGCTCAACCTGATTTCTTCCGGTGGCCGTGTGAGATGAAAACCGCCATTTCGCCCGGAAACACCGACCACAAGCCCGGCGCTCTTGAGCGGAATTGCCAACTGCGTCAGGTAGTTGATCGATAATCCGGTGACTTTGGCGATTTTACCAAGACGGACGAGTTTCTGCCTTTTCAGCGCACGGGCCAGCTCGATCATGAGCCTCAGCCCGTAACGACATCGCGTAGAAAACTTCATAGCTCTGCTAATTGACCCAGTAAGCTTGCCATAACATCACGACAAACCTTACAAATATGATAAAATTTATAAGGAATTCGTCAAGCATTATTTATTATTTTTATAAAGTATTGTTTTCAGGGAGTTTTAGAGAAGGATTGCAGAGCATTAAAAAAGGGCAGTTCAATGACTGCCCTTAAAAGTAAGCTTTTATACTCGTTTAGCTTCTGCGCCTGCGGATCAGGCCGAATCCAGCCAGACCGAGACCGACCAGAACCATAGTAGTCGGTTCCGGAACCGGGTTGAGGTCGCTGAAGAAGTTGAGCTGGAAGCCGGACTGCACAGTATGACGTTCGGCGAAGAAGATATCGATATTATGATAACCCTGGGTCAGGTTGACAGTATAGCTGTCATAGCTGAGACCATGAACGCCACCCAGATCGAGGGTCAACTGGTTATCGATAAACAGCCAGGAATCATCATCGGAACCCATGCTGTAAGTGTATTCCTTATCCTCGGCCACGTAGAAAGTGCCGGTCCAGTGAACGGCGAAATGGAACGGATCGCCGGGAAGACCGGTATTGGCGATCTGCGGGAACCAGGAGCTGGCGAAGTTGCTCTGCAGATCGGCATCAGAATCAACTCTCTGGCCGACCATGTAAGCATCATCCCACCAGTCAAACTGATTGACCTGGGTCTGACCGTAAGCGGTCAAAGTCGGAGTAGCACCGGTCAGCATATTCTCAACCATACCTGTATTCAGGCCGGTAATATTGCTCTGCATATCCGGATGGCTGTCGGCGAGATTGTAATAGGTACCGACCAGGCCGGCCTGGGCGTTGACCATCAGTCCGAGACTGAAAACCAAAGTCAGGGCAAGTACTAATTTTTTCATGATTATTCCTCCAAATAGTTTTCGCATTTTGATTATTAATCATGCAATTGTTATGCCACCTTTGAAATATTCTTGTATGCTATTACATTATAAAGGATTACATCCTACATTGGATTTTTTCCGACGCTCCTTATAATGTTATATTGTTAGAAAAAGCGACGCGAATGGGTATCAGATGGGGATATACAGAAATAACTCGTTGAAGAGAAACAATTTACAGCATAATTTCAGGCTTTAAGACTCTGTCGGATATCTTAACAATACGTTAACTTGTTATAATATTGTTTGTTAAGATTCGGCCTGGGAGTGCTGACTCTGGCCGTCGAGGCTTGGAGCGACCGATACCGGCACTGGTTTAGCTCCGACCAGGGCCCTGACCCTGGTAACGAGCTCGATGGCATAAGTGAACACTAATGGGGTAAGAACCAGCGTTATAATAGTAGATACTGCCAATCCGCCGACGACCACCGAACCCAGACCGCGATACAACTCGGAACCAGCTCCCGGCATCACTATCAGGGGCAACATACCGAGAGTTGAAGTCCCTGTCGACATAAAGATTGGACGCACACGCACACGCACCGACTCCTTGACTGCCGTGCGCGGATCAACCCCCTCACGCATCAGGTTAAGAGCCTGGTAGACAATCAGAATCGAGTTGTTGATCACAGTACCCACCAGTATCACGAAGCCCAGCATGGTGAGAACATCCAGTTGCTGGGTTGGATCGAATATCCTGACAACGTTAAGTCCCAGCACTCCACCAAAAGTTGCCAGGGGTACTGTCAGCATGACAACAGGCGGGTAAACAAATGATTGAAATAATGCCGCTAAAAGCAAAAACGTCAACACGATAGCGATGTGAAAGTCGGTCGTGAGTTCCTTCCGCAGGCGAGTAAGATCATCAGCTGTGCCGGAAAGATTGATGTCGTAGAGCCCCCCGATTCGCCCCTGCTCTTCGAGAGGTTGAACTATTTCACGCTCGATTTTGTTCATCGCTTCTTCCAGGGCGATATTGTCCGGAAGAACCGTCTCGATCGAGACAACTCTTTGCCGTTCAACATGATTGATCTGCACCGGCCCCTGTGTCAGGTAGACCTCGGCGACATCACCGACAGTGATTATCCGCCCCGAAGGTGTTGCGATCGGCAACATGGCGATATCCTGGGTATGATCGGTCCAGCCCTGACGTCCCTTGATCACCAGATCGATTTCCTTGCCCTGATGATAGTATTCACTGACCACTGCGCCATCGACCAGCACATTTACAGCCTGACCTATATCTCCGGCTGAGAGGTTGACATCGGCAGACCGAACCCGATCGGGATTCACCCGCACTTCAGGACTGCCCAGGTCAAGACCCGGGATCGGCCTCGAGTTAGCGCCGTTCAATACCTGGCCGACCTGGCCGAAAACCTGTCCCGCCAGACCCAGTACCTGGGGCAGATCCGGTCCGGTAACATCTATCCGAACAGAGCGGGTACCCGCGAAACTGCGACCGAAAAGAGAGGTCTGGCTGGCGAAACCAATAGCACCCGGAATCGAGGAGAGTGCCCGGTTGGCAATCGGAACCAGCTCTTTAGCCCGGGCCCCGTCACGGGCCCGCATACCCATAAAGGCCTGGTTTGTAAGCGCTACGAAAAAGAAATTATCTATTCCACCGCCTGCCATGGTATCCGCTGATTCAGCATCGGCCTCCCATAGAGGCTGGATATGCGACTCCACGGTTTTGCCGACCGAAATCATTTCATCGAGATTATATCCCGGCGGAGGCAACATGAATCCGAAGATCAGGTTGCGGTTGCCATTGGGGAGATACTCCGCACCCGGCAGGAGAAACCATGTCAATCCCATGGCCACGATCACTATTCCGGCAATAGTGGCGATCCGGCGCGTTCCTTTGGCATTGATGTAATCGACAAACGACGCTATCCGGTTGGCCAGCCTGCCGAGAAATGTGGTCCGGCTGTCACGCTCCCGCATTCGCCCGGAGACACGCAAGATACGTGATGAAAGTGTCGGGATAACCGTAATCGAGACCAGAAGCGAGATTACGATAGCGCTGGAGATTGCGATGGCAATATCTTTGAACAATTGCCCGGCCTGCTCCTCTACAAACATAATCGGCAAAAACACCGCCACAGTCGTTACAGTCGAGGCCAGAAGCGCGCCCCAGACTTCGCGCGCGGCATCGGAGGCCGCCTTCAGGCGGGGCTTGCCCATCTGCATATGGCGGTAAATATTTTCTAAAACGACAATCGAACTGTCGACCACCATGCCGACCGCGAAAGCCATCCCGGCCAGCGAGATAACGTTAATAGTGCGGCCAAACAGGGACATAGCCAGAAAAGTCGTTATGATCGAAATCGGGATAGACAATGCCACAACTGCGATCGCCGAGGCTGAACGCAGGAAGATAAACAGCGCCAGAATTGCCAAAAAACCACCCAGGTAAATATTAGACATTACCAGGTCGATAGCTGAGTTTATGTAGACGGTTTCGCGGTAGACATTTTCGATACGCATCCCGCGCGGTTCCATGATCTCACGATTGAGGATTTCGACCTGGGCCAGAAGACCATCGACCACCTCGAGGACATTGGCACCGACCTGACGCTGGGCATTGAAGGCGATCGAGGGTTTACCAAAATGGCGCACCATCGCACTCGGTTTGCGATAATCGAGGCTGACCCGGGCAACATCGCCGACCCGGATCGGAATACCGTTACGTACAGTCACTACAGTCTGGCTGACGTCCTCGACCGAATCGAACCGGCTGACAGTCCGAACCACGTAACGCCTTTTACCCTCGCCGAAATCACCGGCAGAGATATCGCGGTTTTCGCTGCGCAGGGCGGCCGTCAACTGGCTGACTGTGATTCCCGACGATGCCAGCAAATCCGGATCGACTATGACGTGCAGTTCCTGTTCCAATCCGCCAAAGATATTGATCGAGGAGACACCTTCGACACGCTCCAGTCTCGGCTTGACGAAATCTTCTATTAACGTCTGCTGATGAGGCACATAGACGCCGGCGCTGTCGGATTTGATCACGAACCATGCGATCGCCCCCTCTGTTCCTCCGGAAGTCGTAACCACAGGGCGATCGGCATTTTGCGGATAAGAAGGAACCTCGTTGAGCTTATTGGTAACCCGTACTACCGCCCCGGTTATATCGGTACCGGCCGGAAATTCCAGGGTTACTGTGCCCCGGCTGTCCTGCGACTCGGACCTCATCTCGACCACACCCTCGACAGACTTGAGATACTCCTCCTGTTTTTCGACGATCTCTTTTTCGATCTCTTCGGGAGAAGCCCCCAGCCAGGTGGTGTTGACATAGATCATCGGCCGTTCAACTTCAGGAGTCAACTGCACCGGGACTTCATTGATGGCGATCAATCCACCCAGGCCGACGATCAGCACACCGACAATAACGGTTACCGGAAATTTTATTGAAGAATCAATTAACTTCATATCGTAATCCTAATTGGATTTAATCGGGTTACTGGAATCGTCGCTTAAACTGCGCATATCACCGGAGGTTCGCACCGGACTGCCCGGAAATATTCGTTCGTTGCCTTTCACCACGACCTGCATGCCGGCAGACAATCCGGATCCGGATACCGCCACCATCTTACCCTGACTGGAATTCAGGCTGACATAGATCGGTACCGCCTCTCCATCCTGCACGGTATATACAAGAGTCTTGCCACCCTGCCTGATGATCGCGTCCTTGGAAACAGCCAGGCTCTCGAATTTATTGTCCAGTGAAAGAATTGTCGACACCAGCATCCCGCCCCCCAGCTTGCGCTCGGAATTGGGGACAGTCACTATCACTGGAAAAGTATGAGTTTCCTGGGAAGCGTTGGGAGAGATACCGGTGACTACTCCTGACAATTCCTGATTGCCGTTCTGAGCGGTTTTGATAACAGCCGGGCTTCCTGTCTTTAGTCGCCCGAAATACCGTTCAGGCAGATCGACAGTGACCTTAACTTCTGACAGATCAGCCATTTCATACACCGGTGTACCCCGACTGACCCATTCGCCAACATCGACAAGTTTTCTGCCGACATAGCCGTCAAAAGGCGCCCTGATAACACAGTTTCTGAGATCACGTTCGAGCTTATTGGTCTCCGCTTCGAGCTGATTAAAACGTTCACGGTTGATCTTGGCCCAGGTTTGCGCACTGTCATAAGCATTCTCTGAAACCAGGTTCTTGCTGTACAGCTCCTCCACACGTTTCAGGTCACTTTCGGCCAGATGAGCCTGGTGACGAGCCTGTTCCGCCTCTGCCCTTTTTGCCTTCAAGGTCAATTCAACCAGTTCTGAGTCGATGAGTACCAGGGGACTTCCTTTTTTAACGCGAGTACCCTCGGATACGGAGATTTCTTCAACCTGACCATCGATTTCAGAGACTATCCTGCTCTCAATGGCGGCCTCCGTACGGCCGACCAAACGCAACTGGTCATTGAATTTTTGACTGCTGACTTCCTCGGTTTCAACCAGGGCGGGTGGCCGATCCTGTGCCCGGACTGTCACTGAGACAAGCATTAATACTGACAATGCTATCGCGATTCTAATTGTATTCATAAGCTTTCCTCAATACTTCAACATCTGATTTCCGCTTTAGAACACGAGCTCATATAAAAAAGTTCGAGGACACAGCCAATTAATACTATTTTCGTATGAATTCTGCCTGATAATTGTTGACTATAGGCGGGCGGAAGTTATTTTACTCCAAACCGCATTGAAACTGTGCTCTTTAAGGTTGAGCCGTCAGTTATGTTTCTGGCCTTGAAGCGTAAATATAGTATAAAAAATGTCGATAGAATAATAAGTGCCTGTGATGTTATTGGAAGTGAGTCAACGCCTTACATCTCTTGAGTCGAACATCTAAAATGGCATTCGGGCTGATTCAGCAAGTAACAACATTGCGTCCAATATAGAAGAATCGTCCATCGCGAGATGCAACCTGCATAGCGAATCCACGCAAGCAGGAATTCATATTTCCGGCGGACAAAAATCACAGTTACCATGTCAATACAGGGGCATAGTCAAAAAGGCCGAGAGAATCGGATTACTGATTTACTATTGGTAAAAGCTGACATGAAGGATCGTATCCCGCAGATCAATATCATCGAACTATTCGAGCGAAGTTCACTGGCGTTTTGCCTGATAAAAGAGATTGACGAGGAAAGTCCTCATAAATACGTAATAGCTCATGCCAATTCCCGGATAGCTGAATATTTCAAACTTGAGCGAATAGCATCAATCGGGACTCCTCTCGACCATGCTCTCAAACCGGAGTGCTGTAATAAAATTGTCGAACTGATCTCACGGGCACGCAAAAGCCTCAAGACAGTCAGCGAGGATATCAGGCTTCATGTAGAGGATAACCGCTTTAAATGGCTGAGCATCGAAATTATTCACATTTCTGATTATTTCTGCCTTATATGCAGAGATATAAGCCGCCATAAGCATGAGAGCGATCAGCTCCAGCAGGCACAAGAAGATCTCTCGACCCAGGTCGAATCGAGCCGGCAGAAACTGGATCAGACTCAAAAGTCATTGGATGAGAAGACCCGCGAAAGCAGGGAATACGATAGAAGCCTGCAGGAGTCCCGGCACGACCTGGAGACTTTTTTGAACTGCCTTCAGGAATCAGCCTACCTTATCGACCTCGAAGGCCGGATACTGATGGCAAACCAGACTTTTGCGAGACGCATGGGACTGAAACTTGATGACCTCTTGTATCAGAACATCTATGAAATCCTGGACGAGCCTGTTTCTCGCAAGCGTAAACATTACGCCGACCGCGCGGTCATGACCAAAAAGCCACAGAGCTTTGAGGATGTTCGCGATGAGCTCACGATATACAACCGCATCTATCCAGCTTTTGATGCTGATGGTCAGGTAGTCCGGCTGGCTGTTCTCGGATTCGATATTACACAAAATAAAAAAGCCGAAAAGCAGTTAATCAAGATGACCGAGGAACTGGCGCGCTCGAACCGCGACCTGGAGCAGTTTGCCTATATAGCCTCGCATGATCTGCAGGAACCGCTCCGCATGGTTTCCAGCTTCACACAGCTTCTGGCTCGTCGGTACGCTGGTCGGCTGGATAAGGATGCCGATGAATTTATCGCTTTCGCTGTCGATGGCGCACGCCGGATGAGTGATCTGATTCAGGCCCTTTTACGTTATTCACGAGTTCACACAAACGAGAGAGCTTTCGAAGAAGTTGATTTGAATCGTGTCTTGAACATAGTTACCAGAAATCTCAAGTATTCGATCGAGGAAAGTGGAGCGAAAATCAAGTCTGCAGATCTTCCGATAGTTACTGCTGACGAAACCCAGATGATCCAGCTGATGCAGAATCTTCTGTCCAACGCGATCAAGTTCCGATCCGACAATCCACTTGAGATTTCGATTGGATGTGAATCATCTGAAGAGGA
>WJMC01000144.1 GCA_014728145.1 Candidatus Zixiibacteriota bacterium
CCGAAACGGGAGATCATCCAGACATACGCAAGAAACATCAAAACCCGGATTACGCCGGCAACGAGATTGAATGACAGTGCTTCACGGCTGACCCCGATAAGCGATGAGAAAAACAGTGGCAGAAAGAAAAAGATGCCTATACCGAGTGCGAAAGCGATTACCGCGGTAACTCCGATCGCCAGGTTCGAGGTCTTCTGGTTGGTTTCTTTGCCCTCGGCCCGGTCGATATCCTCGGCCGCCACACTGGCGGAAAAATTAAGCGTGCGGATCCCGATTGCGAGCATCTCGACCAGCGAAACCGCACCGCGTATGATCGGCAGTCCGAATAACTTTACGCGCTTAGTATAGGACAGAAAATCTTCGGATTTTATCTCGATCTCGCCCGTGGCCCGTCGGACCGCGGTAGAGATTCGATCCTTGGAGCGCATCATCACGCCCTCGATAACCGCCTGTCCGCCGACATTCAGATCCGGCATATCAAACTCCTCGCTTTTACGGTTGCACAAACTAAAACAGGCCGCGCCCGATTAAACCGGCGCTGCCTGCAAGTTGTGGTAATCTAATTGCCTTTGGAGTCTTTCTGCTTGCCCTGATTGTACTTGGCATATTTGCGCTTGAAGCGCTCCACACGACCGGCAGTGTCAACCAGTTTCTGGCGCCCGGTGAAAAACGGATGGCAGTTGGAGCAGATATCCACCTTGATTTCAGGCAGGGTCGCCTTGGTTTTGACCTGGTTGCCGCAGGCACAGGTGATCGTGCAGTCGACGTATTTCGGATGAATTTTTTCTTTCACCAGTTCACACTCCTTAATTTACCGTATCAAACCGGGTTAATTTAAGCGGATTTGACGAAAAAGCAAGCAAAATCTCCGCATAATGTAACCCATACAGCCTATTTCGGTTCCAAATTATCCGCTTTTAACCGATTATAGTGATTTCAGGCAAATTTGTTTCCTGCTGTAACTCAAGAAGTTTACTCGATGTTTTAGACTGCCGTCGTTATTGCGAAGAGCGTAGCGGCGACGCAATCTTTAATGCAAAGATCGCCGCGCTTCGCTCGTGTTGACAATACCTGGGTACGTTTTTCGGTCAGGAAAGAATCCTGACCGCATGTTAAAGTCATCCTGAGAAGGAATCATGCTCTGGTGTGCTGACGAAGTGAATATCTCTCGCTTCGTTATGGCAGGTCTTGAGTTCTCGTCTTTTGTCGGGAGCTAGTATCCTGCCATGGAAGAATCCGATGATTGAGATTTCTCCACTCGTCATTACGCAAGCGCAATTTTTCGGTCGAGATGACAACTGCGCAGTTTCCATTGTTATTACAGACCTGTAGGTCAAGTCTCACTATTGTGATTTGACAATTCTGACTGTCAGGTGACG
Source organism: Candidatus Zixiibacteriota bacterium (assembly GCA_014728145.1). Classification (NCBI taxonomy): domain Bacteria; kingdom Pseudomonadati; phylum Candidatus Zixiibacteriota; species Candidatus Zixiibacteriota bacterium. The sequence goes on from WJMC01000144.1 coordinate 1,380, forward strand.
CTCCGGGCATTAAATCTAAACCAGGTCTGAATCAACTCCTGAGAAAGCATTGTCGCATGAACCGTTAAAGATCTTTTTTGCGCCCGTAGAATAAGTCATCGCCATAGACCGCGACCCGGCGAGCAAACGCTGAACGCTTGATCGCTTTTTTGACCAGGTTATGAAGTGGTGTCGGGGGATGGCTGAAAGGGCAGACTTTCATGCACAAACCGCAGTCAGTCCCGGCCAGACGCCAGTACCAGAGGCATTTTTCCATATCCAGGAGCCACTTTTCCACCCCGCGGACTTCGCATTTGTCACCATCCGGAATCGCCCTGGAGGGGCAGTTGGTTGCGCACTTTTTGCAAACCTGGCAGAAATCCTGCACCCCGAAAGTGATCGGCTTATCTGCCAGAAGCGGTAGATCGGTGGTGACCGCTCCCAGGCGGATGCGTGATCCCAGGGTAGGTGAAATCAGGTAACCATGACGACCCAGCTCACCCAGGCCGGCATCGTAGGCCACAGGTGGCAACATGATCTGGTAGTTCGATCCGGCGATATGAGCCCGTGCGGGATACCCGAGTTTACGGATATAGTCGGCCAGACCGATCGATATTCTGGCTCCCTCGAAATACTTGGCGGCGGTCTCGGCGGTGATTGGAAGATCGGGGGCGCTTTCAACATGGAAGTAGTTCATCTCGAGCGTGAACATGATCGCGTAGCTGTGCCTGTTGACAATCGGCTGACCCCATGGTTCCGGGCCACGGCCGACATGGGAGTAAACATACATCGGATTCAATTCACAGATCCCGACATCGTCGGCACCATTTTCAAGCACATATTTTTTAACTATGCGAGTGGCTTCTTCGGAGTTGTACTCGGCCCGAATATCGGCCACAGGACCATCGACATAGGTCAAGGCTGTCTCGATCTTTTCGAAAATAGCTTCGATCTGTTGCGACCTGACCGGATCATAGTGGCGCCCGCCCGGTTTAAACATGACAGGCAGTTTGCGAATGCGGTCATCGATTTGCTTGTGTTCAGGACGCATCTCGTAGTATTTCGCGTACTTCTCCGAGCCGGGGAGGTATTCCTCGCGGGCGAACATGATATCGCGTTCATCGACCTTGCCGTTCACATCTTCAATCCTAATCGAACTCATACCACCCGCCGGCAGAAAGAACAAGGCTGTAAAGACAGCTACAACAGCGACCGGCAATATTAAAATCATGCTGTCCTGCCAGAAAGCCAGAAATACCAGCGACCAGATGATACCGAACAGACCGAAAAACAGGATGCTGACGATTGCGGCACGCAGTTTTTTCTCGACCAGCGAGGTAACGTAGAAAGTGGCGAAAAAGGCCATGACAGCCAGCCCGACAGTTATAAAGATGTAGTTTACAAGATTCATCTAGGCCTCATTGTATTCGACGGGTGCAATGTAGGGGTTATTTGAGCAATCGGCAAGCCTGTTTATTCTCTTGAGTTCAACGTTAACTGCTATGTCAGCACTGCAAATATTGCAGACGTCAGGTGTGAATCGAAACTTCGAGTTGAGCGATTTTGATTGAGTAATCGTCATTTGATCAATATAATATCGAATTGAATGAAACTGGACGATATTATGATTTATGACACATCTATCCAGTGCCGGTTCGCGAGAATGCTGGTGGCTGTATCATTGGCGGTAAGCGCAGTTTTATCGATTCTCTTATTGTTCTCGGATCTTGTCTGGTTATGGTTTCTATTTGCCCTGGCCTTTTTGACCGCATACTGTTTGCTCGCGATAAAAAAGCAAATCGGAGGCAAATTAATCTGTCGCCTGATGCTGGTTACTGCGGTTGTTGTTTTTATATTTGTCATCCCAGAGCTAATCCTCAGGCTGGTCGATTTCAGCTACCAGGGAAGCCTGCACTACCAGGGCGGAGAAAAATTCGCCACGCTCAGGCCTGAAACCCGCTCGTTGTTTGTCCCCGATGATCGGCTCTACTGGAAGCTCCCCTCCAGTCAACCCAATGTTAACTCCTACGGATTCCCCGATCACGAGGTCGCGGTTCCCAAACCGCCCGGTACATACCGTATAATCTATCTCGGGGATTCAGTCACGCAACTCGGGTATCCGCGTTTCGTTGTACAGTTGCTGAACAGGCTTCTCGGTCGGGATGATATTAAAATCGAGTCGGTGATAATGGCGGTGGCTGGTTACAGTTCCTACCAGGGCAGGGTTATGGCGGATATGTACGCCGAAAAGTTCGAACCCGACCTGGCGGTGGTGCTGTTTGGCTGGAATGATCACTGGCTGGCCTGTAACGCGATCGACTCCGAGGCGGGAGGGGGTCGATTCAGCTGGTTGATCCGCAAAGTATATCTGCATTCACGACTGATACAACTGGCCGGCAGGCTGGCTGAACCATTGATGTCCGATCGAAAGAGCAGACTTATTGACCAAACCCGGGTCCCGCTCGACGAGTACGCTGCAAATTTAAACGCGATTGCCATGCGCTGTGAGAAATCTGCTGTGCCCGTACTGCTCGTGACTTCGCCTACCTCGCATTACAAGCTGACGGTTCCTGACTATCTGGTGCGGGACCGTTACGCTTACAGCAGGGATTCGGTGATCATGTTACATAAGCGGTACAATAAAAGCGTGCGTGAAGTCGCCGAAAACAGAGACTTGTATTTACTTGACCTGGAGAGGATAATCGATACCCGAAAGGACATCGGAGAGCTGTTCAGCGCGGATGGTATCCATCCAAATCGCAGGGGAATTGAATTGATGGCGGAGATAATCGGCCAATATATCTATCAGCACATTCTGCCCGATTCATTGATTTCAGGTAAAGGTGACTAATTTCTTACGGTTGGGTGTCTTCGATGTCGAGCGCTTTGAGCTTCTTGTAGAGGTGACTGCGCTCGAGTCCGAGCCTGCGGGCCGCCTCGGCCATATTACCCGCGGTTTCCTTGATCTTGGTCAGGATATACCTGCGCTCAAAATCTTCCACCGCCGTTTTCAAATCGACCTGTCTTCCCTTGAGGGTTGTGGTTGAGAGTACGAACTCGACATCATCCCGGCCGATATTTTCAAACTCACCGGTAACTAAAAGCCTCTCGACGATATTCTTCAACTCTCTCACATTTCCGGGATAATTGTATTTTATCAGAGCGGTCATAGCAGGTTTGGCGATCCTGACCGGCCGACGACCATAGTCGGCACAGATCTGCTTGACAAAATATTCCGCCAGGATGGGGATGTCATCTTTATGTTGCCTCAGGGGAGGGATTTCGATCGGGATGACGTTGAGGCGAAAATAGAGATCCTCGCGGAACTGCCCGCGTTCGATCTTCTGTTCAAGGTTGCGATTGGTGGCCGAGAGGATACGTACATCGATTTTTTTGGGTTTTCCTCCGCCCAGCCGTTCGACCTCGCTTTGTTCAATTACCCGCAACAGTTTGGCCTGGGTCTTGGGTGCCATATCGCCGATTTCATCCAAAAAGATAATACCGCCGTCAGCCTCCTCGAATCGACCCGCCCGTGCAAAGGCGGCCCCGGTGAAAGCTCCCTTCTGAAATCCAAACAGTTCCGATTCGATCAGTTCATCGGGCAACGCGGCGCAGTTGACGGCCACAAACGGTTTTCCGGCACGAGCGCTCTTGTAATAGATATTTCGAGCGACGATTTCCTTGCCGGTGCCGTTTTCGCCCTGGATCAGTACACGGCTGTCGGCCCGGGCGATTCTCTCGATCTGTGATTTGAGTTGCTCTATCTCATCTGATTCACCCACGAGCTGATAACGTTGTTGCATCTCATACTTGAATGCCTGGTTTTCACGGGAGAGGTTGAGCATCTCGAGCGCGTTTTCGATCGTGATCAGAATCCGTTCCAGCGAGAGTGGTTTCTCCAGGAAATCGTAAGCACCCAGCTTGACTGCCTTGACCGCTGTCTCGATATCGGAATGGCCGGACATCATGATATAAGCCTGGAGCTGAAATTTCTGCTTGAACTTTTCCAGGAGTTCAACCCCGTCACCGTCGGGAAGCCAGACATCCAGAAGGCACAGGTCGACCTCGCGCGAATTGAGCTTAACCGCTTCGGCAGATGTTTTCGCCGTCAGGACATCATAACCTTCACGTTCGAGCGGTCCGGCCAGTGATTTCAGGATAGCTTCTTCATCGTCGACTATCAGTATTTTCGCGCTCATGTTGTAACAACCGGAAGTTTGATGGTGAACACGGTTTCTTCTCCGACACTGCTATTAACGGAAATTTCACCGTCGTGGTCAAACACAATTCTCTGCGCGATCACAAGTCCCAGGCCTGACCCCTCGCTTTTGGTGGTGAAGTAGGGAGTGAAGATGCGCCCGAGATTCTCCGTGCTGATTCCGGGGCCGTGATCTATAACGGAAATCTTTGCCAGTTCGTCATCAGGTCCGACCTCGATTTCAATTTTCCC
>WJMC01000145.1 GCA_014728145.1 Candidatus Zixiibacteriota bacterium
ACCATGAAGTAGCCGAAATCTGGGCCGACAGCGGAATCACGCCAGATAAGCGTGTTGCCTTCTATTGCGGAACCGGATGGCGTGCCAGCGAAGCGTTCTTCAATGCCTATATGATGGGCTGGCCGAATATCGCTGTATACGATGGCGGTTGGATGGAATGGAGCAGTGATCCGGAAAATCCGATCGAAGTCGGTATACCGGAAGACCAGGTGCCGGCCTGGCAGAGATAGCCGTCGCACACTGACTCGGCTACAGAATTAATCAGTTGATTATCGGCTTGCGGACTTCCCAGATTGAATCGACGAAATAGCGCTTGGAATCATAGAGGTTTGCCATAACAGAAAAGCCGTTGCGGTTGGCCAGCCTTTCGATATCTGACTCGCTGTACTTGCGTGAATCCTCGGTATGAATCGCCTCATCACGCTCGAAATAGATGGTCTTTTGCAACGCATCAATTTCGACTTCCTGATTTTTAAGGCTGATCAGGTAGCTTTTTAACGCTTTTTCCGCGTGGGAATAACGTCCGGTATAACGAAATCCGTCCAGATGGAAATTCCCGGCCAGTTCACGATTGATCCGCCTGAGCAGGTTCAGGTTAAACTCGGAAGTGACATTCTGCGCGTCATTGTAGGCTTTACGAATAAGCTCTTCGTCTTTTACGAGATCAAAACCGATCAAGGCCAGGTCACCAGCGTTTAGCTCATCATGCAGGCTTTTCAGAAATGTATCGGTCTGCTCACGGCTGAAATTGCCAATACTCGATCCCAGAAACAGCACCAGGTTACGCTGGCCATAGCGGTCATTAAGCCACTTCAAACCGGAAGCGTAGTTAGACACCAGACAGTCGAAATCGAGCTTTGGAAAACGTGCCCGGTAATCATCGGCAAGCTGCGTCAATGCGGAATGAGAAATATCCACGGCCACATATCTGAAATCCAGATCGAGCTTCAGAAAGTGATCCACCAATGAACGGGTCTTTTTGCCGTCGCCAGGCCCGAATTCTATGATATTTACCGCTCCTTCGCCCAAAAATTCAGCGATGATGTCACGATTGTTACGCAACGCGTCAATCTCGCATTTAGTGATATAGTATTCCGGAAGTTCGGTGATCCTGTCAAACAGCCGGCTTCCCTCGGCATCGTAATGATACTCGGCGGGAATATATTTCTGTTTGGCAGTCAGGCCGGTCAGTATGCTTTCCGCAAACTCGTGCTTGTGATAATCAGGATGAGTATTCTCCATCGCCAGTAAAGTATGTATATCCTGAGCCATTATCGCCTCCTGTTTAGTTCATAGTATGCCTGCCGGAAGAGCAAATGATTCATACGGTCGGCAACTTCGTAACAGCCTGTCAGCTTTTGACGTTATCAGCGGGTGTAATACCCGCTCATTGGAATGGCTTATTCAATGATAAAAACAGCCGTTATCCCGTTTTGTTCAGATTTTGATTCACATTGGATTTGAATTTTGCGATATTGACCGCTGTGGTTTAATTAAACGATGAATATCCATAATTAACGAAAAGCTTGTAAAGCTTAAATCGTTTGCTCTACCGAAGGAAGAACGAGGTATGCGAGAATATACAATTCATGAAAATATCAGGGATAACGTCCGTCTTCGAAACGGCTATTTCGAATTCATTCAAACCATCTTTCCAGGTCTCGATTTCAAGGACTGGTACGAGAAAGGATTCTGGAATGATCGCTATAATCCATTCTGCCTGACTGTCGATGATCGCATCATATCCAATGCCTCCGCTTCTGAGATGAATGTGCTGATTGAAGGCGAAAAAAAACGGGCGGTTCAGCTTGGCGCGGTTGGGACTCTCGGAAAATATCGCGAGCAGGGCTATGCCCGCGTAATCATGGATTACGTATTAGAACGATATGAATGCTCGACTGATATGTTCTTTTTGTTCGCCAATGAAAGCGTAATCGATTACTATCCGCGTTTCGGATTTAAGCGTGCCAATGATGTAATCTTTAAATCTACTTCAGACATTCCCGAACCTGATTATCGGGCCAGAAAACTTGACCTGAGTAATTCCCGGGATTTTGACCTGCTCAAAAAGATGATCACAAACAGGATGATCTTAACCGAACGTTTCGGAGCCTGCGGTTATGAATATGTTACATTCTGGCACCTGCTGAACCTTTTCCCCCATTGTCTGCATTACCTGCAGGATCATAACCTGATTGCGGTGGCATCGCAGTCCGCTGACCAACTGAATGTATGGGACCTGATTTTCACAGAACCGATTGAAATTGATTCTATTCTGCCGGGTATCATGAGTGAAAAACCTGATGCGATCAACTTCTATTTTTCACCTGATATCGTGAAATTCAATTATGATTCGGTCTTTTCCGATGATGACGCGGTATTGTTCGTGCGCGGAGATATCAACCTGCCCGGGGCGGATTTTAAGTTTCCATTGACAGCGCAAACTTAAGTCACGTATCGGTACATTATCCTGTCAGGATTATACCTCTTTTTCAGAAATCATGTTCATATATCATATAGACAATCGACAGAAACCTTTGTGAAAAGTTGCACAATGTCATTTCACTCGAAAAGCGACTTTTTCGTTCCGATTTCTATTGACAATATGCTTGTTTGAACCTAAATTCCGGCAGTCTTAGCGGGCCTGAGGACCGGGTGTGAAGATCATTCGCCCGGTAAAATATTGGGGTATTATCTATGCCTGGGAAAAAAAGTGGCACGTCTCGTGCGTCCCTCGACCCTCTTCCATTCGATGATAGTCACTATCGTGACCTTACCAACAAACATATTTTCAGGCTTCTTTTAACCTACCTGGCACCTCTGCTTTTGCTAATTGTCTATTTCTACATCCAGTACAATGCCCTGGCCGATGAGGGCCGGAGGATGCACCTGCAGGCTATCGCGGAGAATATGTCCAATACACTGGATCTCTTCATAAACGAACGAATCGTCAATCTCTCGAACATCATTGACGACCCCAATTTCCCGACACCCCCCTCGACCGAGTTGATGGAATCCTATTTGATCAAGCTGAAAACTAACAGCGAATCGTTTGTCGACATCGGATTTCTCGATTCCTCCGGGATCCAAACCGCTTATGAGGGCCCTTATCCCTCCCTTGAAAAACAGGATTACAGTTCTGAGAAATGGTACCGCGAATTGATCAAAAGCGAAGGGCAGTTTATCATAACCGACCTGTATCTCGGTTTCCGCCAGGAACCTCACTTCACAATCGCGGTCACCCGTCAGAAGAACGACCGCAATGTTGTCCTGCGCGCGACTTTAGCTCCCGAAAAGGTTTATGATTACATGCGTTCGCTGGAAGGCGCCAACGAGGTCTCGATATCGATTGTCAACGATGACGGCTACTACCAGGTTGTAACCCCCAATGCCGGGTCGGTGCTCGAAAAAACCGGAGTGATTCCGCCCAAAAAACCGAAAATAGGCACCGATAATTTCAAGGTAGCCGGTCAGGATTACGAGTATACCTATTCATGGCTCAAGACTGCCGACTGGGCCCTGATAGTCCAGGGCACGACCAGCCAGTCGCATGGGCTCTTCAGTGGATTCCGCCTCAAAATAGCCATCATAGCCGCCGCGATAGTTCTGTTAACGACCGTGGTGATCATAACCCGCGCAAAAAAGCTGGTCGAACTGCAGAAAGAAACCGACCAGACCCGGGCCCAGCTCGAACATGCCGCCAAACTCGCTTCGGTGGGTGAACTGGCCGCCGGAATCGCCCATGAAATCAACAATCCGCTGGCGGTAATAAATGAAGAAGCCGGACTGATGAAGGATATACTCAATCCCGATTTCGACCTGGATGCATCACCGGAGAGCCTGGGCGAACATCTCGATACAATCCAGAAGATGGTCTTCAGGTGTCGGGATATCACACACAAACTTTTGGGCTTCGTGCGCAAAAGCGAGATGGACTTGAAATCAAACGACATCAACGAACTGCTCAACAGTGTGGTCGATGGACTCCTGGGACCTGAATTGAACGTATCCAACATTGAGATAATCCGTGTCTATGACAAAAGCCTGCCCGAAATCGTTACCGACGGCAATCAACTCCAGCAGGTCTTTTTGAACATCGTCAACAACGGCATGGATGCGTGCGAGGAAAAACCGGGCAAAATTATCCTGAAGACTGCCCGTGATCATGATTTCGTGGTTATCGAGATATCGGACACTGGAAAGGGAATGAGCAAAGAACAGCTTGAAAAGATATTTCTTCCATTTTATACTACCAAGGAAGTCGGTAAAGGTACCGGCCTGGGGCTTTCTGTCAGTTATGGAATCATTAAGAACCTGGGTGGCAAAATCGAAGTCGAATCTGAGATCGGTGAAGGTTCAACTTTCAGGATATATTTGCCGATCGACAGGGATAAAATATAAAATGCCGAAACAAGTGCTATTAACATATTGAGAGGTGCCAATGGATGAAACTCTTGTCAAAAACCTCATGGTTCCCCTCGAAGAGTACCCCCAGATCGACCAGGATTCTTCATTGTTCGATGCTATCCTGGCTCTCGATCGCAAAAGACAGCAAACACCGGAAGGCAAACAGCCTCACCGGGCTGTGCTGGTCCGTGACAGTCAGGGCAGAATCGTCGGCAAAATCGGTGAACTGGTATTTCTGACCGCGCTCGAGATGAAAACCGATGTACTCGACGAACTCAATTCGATGGCCCAGGATCATATCCATGCCGATTCGATGAGATCAGCAATTGACAACTACCAGTTTCTGCAGGAAGATTTCATCGACCACTTTCAACGGGCTTTTAAACTCAAAGTCAGAGACGTCATGAGGCCGGTTGCCAACGAAGCATTAGAGGAAACCGACACATGCCATGACGCCCTGCATAAAATCGTCAAGTACCAGACCCTCTCGGTTTTGGTGACACGCAGGGGTACAGTGGTCGGGGTGCTCAGGCTCTCCGACTTGTTCGAAGAAGTGACCGAAAAGGTCAAGGCATTACACGACGACAGTCAGAAATAAACGGGAGTGCAGATATGGCCAGGGTAATGCTTGTAGATGATGAAGTTCAGTTCCGCGAATCGATGGCCAAACGGCTCAAGATGCGCGGATACGATATTGTCGATGTCGGCACGGGCGAGGAAGCGATCAAGATCGCCCGTAACGACAGTGATCTCGAAGTTGCCGTGCTGGATTTGAAGATGCCAGGTATGAGCGGGGATCAGGTGCTCAAGGACATCAAGGAATTTCGCCCCGCACTCCAGGTGATTATGCTGACCGGTCACGGATCAGTGCAGTCTGCCATGGAGATCGGAAGGCTGGATGCATTCCGCTACCTCGAAAAACCCTGCGATATCGACAAACTCGTGGAGGTGATCGAGGAAGCCCGTGAGGCCAAAGTCCATGCCATGGAGCGTCATGAAATACCCAGGGTGATCAAGGGCTCGCGGTGGAAATGGCTGGTCGGCTCGCACAACCACAGGCCGGGGGTCATCCTGCTGGGGCTTTTGCTGTTCGCCTTGATTGCTTTCGGTCCTACGCCGGACAGGATGTTGCAGATCCTGTCGGCCGAGAAGACCGGACAGTTGAGTGATCCGCACCAGGGCTATTCCGGCTACTCAAAAATGGAAAAAGGTACGAGTATCGCCAAGTATTATGGTGAACAATATAAGGTCGGCCCCTCGAAAGTAAACGAGAAAGGTAAAAGAATCTACGATCAGTTAACCCCCAAACAAACCGCCTCCCGCGCCAAGATTATGCTCGGTATCCTGGTTGTGGCCGCTCTCTTCTGGGCCTCCGGGGCGGTACCGATCGGAATTACGGCCATCCTGGTCGGAGTTGGTATGTACTTTCTGGGGGTTCTCAGGCCGGACGATATCGCCAAAGCCTATGCCAAGGACGCGGTAATATTTATCTTTGGCGTTCTGGCAATTTCGATCGCCATATCGAAAACCGGTCTCGATCGACGCATCGGCCTGTTGCTGTTATCACCAGCCAAGAATCTCCGTAAACTGCTGTTTATATTCCTGCCCCTTCTGGGAGTGGCCTGTTCATTCGTCTCCGAACATGCCCTGATTGCTTTCGTGATGCCACTGTTTATGATGGTCTACGCCTATTCCACGAGAGAGGCGAATGTCAAACAGGATCGCGCGCTGGCTGTCATGTTCGCTTTATCATTATGTTTTGTGGCCAACTGTGGTGGCCCCGGTTCACCCGCGGCAGGCGGACGTAACGCGGTCATGCTGGGTATTCTGGCCGATTACGGTATTGCACCCTCATTTGGCGAATGGGTCGTCTACGGTCTCCCGTACGTTCCGGTCATGGCGCTGGTGATCGCGACCTACTTCTTCTTCATGTTCAGAAAGAAAATCAAAGTCAAACAGTTGGATGTCTCTTCGATCGTCAAGCGTGCGTCTGAAAAGATCGGGCCGATGAACTCCAGGGAATACATTACAGCCGCGGTTTTAGTCGGGTTGATCTTACTCTGGATCACCACCAGTGATATCTTTGGTATGGGCGGTCCAGTACTGCTCGCTATCGTGCTTTTAAATATTTTCAAGATCCTGCGCTGGAAGGATATCGCCACCATCCCCTGGGACGTCGTCGCTCTCTACGCTTCAGCGGCGGCACTCGGAAAGGGACTGGCGGTTACCGGCGCGGCCCTGTACCTGGCCGATTCGTTTATCAGCATCCTGCCGAGCTTCATGCAGTCGGGTGAGGGTCTGGCAATCGCCACCAGCCTGTTTACCGGTATTACCACTAATTTCATGAGCGACGGCGCGACAGTTTCAGCGATCGGGCCGATCACTGTGCCGATGGCTTCGATCTCCGGTACTCATCCCTGGATGGTCGGGCTGGCGACCGCTTTTGCATCTTCGTTTGCACACATGATGATTATTGGCACACCCAATAATGCCATCGCCTACACCCTGGCCAAGGATCCGGTCACCGGCGAACAACTGGTCAAGCTGAGCGATTTCCTGAAACACGGAGCCGCAATACTTGTGTTATCATTAATTGTGATGTGGTTCTGGGTCTTTTTAGGGTACTGGAGATTTGTCGGATTTCCATCATAGAGAGAGGTTAAAATGGAACAGAAAATTAAACTGCTGATAGTCGACGACGAGGTGCAATTCCTCGATTCGATCGCTCAGCGACTGGAGATGAGGGGCTTCGATGTCACCAAGGCATACAGCGGTAAGGAAGCACTCGAGGCGGCCGAACAGGGTAAGTTCGACCTGGCCCTTCTGGATCTAAAAATGCCAGAAATGAGCGGTAAGGAAGTTCTGGAAATTCTTAAGAAAGAACACAAATTTATCGAGGTTATCATGCTGACCGGACATGGTTCGGTCGATTCCGCGGTCGAGTGCACCAAGCTGGGAGCTTTCAGTTACCTGTCCAAGCCGTATGATCTCGATAATCTATTGGAAGTGCTCAAGGACGCTTATGAAGCACGTATGAAAAATAAGTTCAAAGCCGACAAAGAACGGCTCGATAAAATTATGGACCTGGCCAAAGTTTCCAGCCCGCTTGGGTTTTTACGCGAGATAAAAAAACTCGACGACGAAGAAAAATAATCCCGGGTGTCCTCCACCCTATATATCATACCGGCAGTCTCTGGTATCAAGAGGTTGCCGGCTTTTTTATAAAAAACATTTGCTGTTGAGGCAATAAAGCAGATATATTGAGGCTGTCATCATCAAACACCGGGAGGAATAATATGCCGCTTCTGCTGTCACGTGAAGATGTAATCAAAGTCCTGAACCTGTCTGATTGCATGCAGGCCGTTGAGAAGGCGTTTGCCGAGATGGCTAACGGAACCGCTGTACTTCCATTGAGAATCAACATCACTCCTCCTGGTGGGCTGGCGCTGTACATGCCCGCGTACCTGCGGGAGATGGGAGCACTGGCCTGCAAAGTGGTTACAGTCTACAAGGATAATCCTACCCAGCATAATCTTCCGGTCACGATCGGTAAAGTACTTCTGCAGGATCCCGACAACGGCGATGTTACCTGTATCATGGACGGCGGTTACCTGACTGCTGTACGAACCGGTGCGGTCAGCGGTGTAGCGACAAAGCATTTGGCCCGCAAATCAGACAACCAGGTAGCGGCTGTTTTTGGCGCGGGAGTTCAGGCCAAGATGCAACTCTGGGCGGTGTCAATCGCAAGACTCCTATCGAAAGCTTATGTCTACGATGTTTCCGCCGAAGCCGCCGATAACTTCGCGAGCGAGATGAGCGGCCGCCTCAAGATAGAAATCATAAAATCCGATTCCCCTGAGAAGATGATCGAAGAAGCGGATATAATCTGTACCGCCACATCTTCATCCAACCCAATTTTTGACGGCAGTAAAGTAAAAGACGGCGCGCACATTAACGGAATCGGAAGCCATACCCCATCCGCCCGCGAACTCGACACGAAAATAATCAAGCGTTCGAAACTGATCGCTGACTCTCGCGAGGCCTGTTTAAACGAAGCCGGGGATGTTATGATCCCTATCAAAGAGGGTGAAATCGACGAAGCCCATATCCATGCTGACCTCGGTGAAATCGTAACCGGCAAAAAAGAAGGCCGTACCGATGAACATGAGATCACCCTGTTTAAGTCCAACGGCCTGGCTATTCAGGATGCCGCCACGGCTAAAATCGTCTACGATAATGCTTTGAAAAACGGCGTCGGCAGTCTCGTGGAATTATAGTTTTCGGAGCTTTATATCTGAGGCAGTTCGATCTTTATCTTCCGCCTGCAATTCGAACAATCCAGGTAATTCCCGCTGAAATGAGGTGAGAGCTGGATAGTTTTACCGCAATTGCACCTGAATGATTCCCACTCAGACCGCTTGCGACGATAGACCATATCGTAATCTTTTTGAGTCTCTTGTCTGCCCTGGTCAACACTTTCCAGCACGGCCCCAACGGTGGCCATCTCCGCCAATGGGACCTCTATCTGCGTTTTGCACCTTGGACAGGGGAATTGCTTCTTTTTAAATTCAGGGGGAACCTTTATCTTGAGGCCACATCCGGCACAGAACAAAAACAGGTACTGATTGACCGCCCGGACCACATCGCCAAATTCACGCCTGCTCGATTTCTGCCCGGCACCCGCCATTTCCTCCTGTCCGGGAATCAAGACCGGGACAGCTGACTTATCTGCCAGAGCCGATTGTGGCAGTACAGATGATTTCTTCCCATGGACTTTTTCATACGCGCTCTGGTAATCGGCATACCCCGCACCGCCCGCCATCGAGCGCAGTATCCGGATTCGCTCTGTGATCGGCGGATGGGTGCTCGAAAGATTGGCCAGCTTTTTGCCCTTCCCCTTGAGCGGATTGACTATATACATCGGGGCAGTAACCTTATTGGCGGTCTTGAGGTCTTCCTTTGAGCCGGAGATCTTCTCCAGGGCTGAAGCCAATCCCTCCGGGTAACGGGTAAAACGCGCACCGGAAGCATCGGCCAGGTACTCCCGCCGGCGAGAAATTGCCAGGTACAAAAGGCGCGCCATAATCGGGGCTAAAATCGCGAAAACTATCGCCACGACCATGACAATCGCCTGTCCCTGACCGCTGTTTCGGTTGCCGGACCTGGAACGATAACGGCTCGAGCGTCCGCCTGAAAACCACAGGCTTCTCAAAAACATGTGCGAGATCAAAACCACCGTGCCCAGCATAATTCCCGCATAGGTCATGAACTGGATATCACGGTTATGGATATGAGCTGTCTCATGGGCCACCACACCCTGGAGTTCATCGCGATTGAGTATAGCCAGAAGACCGGCAGTAACAGCGATCGAACATTTCTCTGGTGTGCGGCCGATGGCGAAGGCATTTGGCGCAGGTGAATCGATTATATAGACTTTGGGCATGTGCGACAGCCCGGAAGCGATTTTCATCTCCTCGACCACGTTGAAAAGCTGTGGGTGGACATCAGGAGTTACCTGCTTTGCCCCCGAACTTTTCAGCAGGATCGAATCCCCGGCGAAATAGCCCACGAGCGACCAGATTCCCCATACAAGCAGGGCTACAGCCAGCCCGCCGACTCCTCCGCCCCGGGGCCAGTAGGCTTCACCGATCAGGTACCCCAGGACCATAAGCATCAGCCCCATGACAATAAACAGCGCGATCGACTTGCGCCGGTTGGCACGAATCAGCTCCCACATAGCAGATCAATCACCGAAATCTACTTTCGGCACATCCCGTTCAGCCTGGGTTTCGACCTCGAAATAATCAGCTTCTTTAAAGTTGAACATGCCGGCGATGACGTTTGAGGGAAACATCTGGATTTTATTATTGAAAAACAACACCTGGTCATTGTATGACTGCCGTGCAAAGGCGATCTTGTTTTCGGTCGAGGTCAACTCCTCCTGGAGAGACAAAAAGTTCTGGTTTGCTTTCAGGTCCGGGTAATTTTCGACGACCACGAAGAATTTACTGACCGCCCCGCTCAACTCGCTTTCAGCTTTCGAAGCTTCCTTGACCGAATCCGCCCCCATCGCTTTCGAGCGGGCCTCGGTGATATTCTCGAGTGTTTCACGCTCATGTTTCATGTAGCCCTTGGCGGTTTCGACCAGATTGGGTATCAGGTCGTGACGACGCTTGAGCTGGACATCGATCTGCGACCAGGAGTTCTTGACCTGGTTTCGCAGTCGGACCAGGCTGTTGTAAGCACCGATCACGAACATCGCCGCCACGATGATCAGCCCAATGACAATAATGTAACCGAGCATAGAAGCTCCTTTCTAATCTATTTTATCTCCACGGAATATATCCTTTAACAAAGAAGCCACTTTTTTACTCGTCTCTGTCCTGAACAGGCCGATTACCTGTTTCAATTCTCCACGGTCGAAGAAGAGCCCGTGACGATCGGCACAGCGATCTATATAGATTCCATTGTCAGGATCGACCAGCAGTTCGTTCAGGTTTTTTTCGCATTCTGGACAGAGTCTTTCCGATTCGCGAACATGGTTTGTCATGACCGGTTTTTCCAAAAATTCCGCAACGATATCATCGTCATCGAGCAATATCCCCAGCTCGCCGGAGTCCAGCCAGATACCGCCGCATTCAAGGCAATAGTCGATTTCAACCTGATCGACTTCCAGCACGATCATCGGTTCTCTGC
Organism: Candidatus Zixiibacteriota bacterium; assembly: GCA_014728145.1. Lineage (NCBI taxonomy): Bacteria > Pseudomonadati > Candidatus Zixiibacteriota > Candidatus Zixiibacteriota bacterium. Next base: position 11,104 of record WJMC01000145.1, read on the forward strand.
AGTTGACACAATCCATAACAAATTAATCAGAAACAGGTTTCTCAAGGCATTTTATGTATAATACAACCAAATGGGGGTAAAATTCAAATTAAAACTTAATCAGAGCACTTCTCAGCCGGCGATTTCCTTGCTGGAATCGCTTCCCAGGTATTCCATGGTCAGGGGTGAGACCGATACCCTGTACTTGCCATTTCTTGTAAAGGGAATGTCTTCGACATACTCAATACTGATCTTGAACTTCTTTGCCAAAACGAGATTGAACTGCTCAATCAATAGGGGCTCATCGCGTTCGACGACATAATTATCATCCGCAACCACCCTCAGGGTTACATGGTCGATATCGTCCTGGGATATCTGATATTTGCGGACACGGCTGTTGTCTGCGCTTTCAAGAATAGACGGTGTATACGGCACTACCAGGCCATCCCGGCTCAGAAGCAGATCCTTGCCCCGTCCGCCCAGCAATTCAAAGCTGGGATATTTTTCGCCATCACAATACCCCTTCCAGCAAATCAGGTCCTCGGTATCGTAGCGAATGAGCGGAACGCAGTAGTTATGCAGGCTGGTGGAGATCAATTCACCACAACTGTCAAAACCACAGATGCAATCCGAGTTAGCGGGTTCGAGATGGCAATACTCCGAGATTTCGTTGAAGCAACCGCTCGAATCCCCAAACGCGCCCACGCTGTTTTCACGATTCCCGAAATATTCCGCATACCTGCCCTGAAAACCGCGAATAAGAAGCGGTCTCATGTGCTGGTAGATCTTTTCGCCATAGGTGATAATCACCGGAGCCTCGATCGGCTTGAGATTCTCACGCTCGAAATAATCGGCGATCGCGCAGAGAATATTCGGATGAGCCAGAATCATATTGGGCCTGAAAGCTCGAATAGCCTCGACAACCTGGCGGTAACGACCTTCCATGACATGGTAGATATTGATATTCAGGCAGTTCTCTATCTTGTCGAACTCGTACAGTCTTGCGTTCTTATTGTACCCCCATGAGTTGTTCAGGGATACCCAGGGTTGCCTGAAATCATGGCCCAGCTGACGATAAAAACGCCAGACTACCGCCTTGCGGTAAGCCTCGTGGTAACTGCTCCGGTAAAGCCGTGTCACCTGTCCGGTTGTACCCGATGTTTCGGTCAGAATCGGCTTGTAGCTGTTAAAATCATCAGACTTTAGACGGTCCAGATTTTCACGAAGAAGCTTTTTGGTCAATACCGGTATCCGTGCGTAATCTTCGAAGGAGTTTATATCCTCAGGCCTGATTTCGTGCTGTTTAAACAATTCCCTGTAATACGGCACAGACCGGCGGGCATGCTCGACCAGACGGCGTAGTCTTTCGAGCTTATATGCTTCAATTTCATCTTTGCTTTTTTCACATGATCTCTCCACGAAATTGAAAATCCTCTTGAAATCGGCTCCGTAATAGTTCTGAAGCGGTCGGTAGAGGTAAATGTAATCCCGTATTTTTTTGAGCAGCATATTCATATTAATAGGCCCGGGGGTCTTCTATTTATTGTATTATCGACTGACGCTCCCTGTTCCTTGTGGCTAAAACAGGAAATTTAGATTGAAAATAGCGACTTTCGGGGGTTCCTTGCCGATATTATATGACAAACAATGCTGATTCAGTTTAACTTATTCTCTGACTACCTGAAAATGGCTGGTGATAAACTGCATCCCGAAGAAATAAACCACTGGCGCGCCACGGTCGATTTGATGCCGTGCTCCCCTTCGCCGATCGGAGGGCCGGAATTCAGCGGGACTATGGAGATGGCAGTCGGCCGGACTGTACTGATTAAATCCGATGATCTGCTTATCCCCTTGTTTAAAGCCGAAGAAACAATGTTGAAGTTTATAAAATGCGATAGTTTCAGCGGTGTTCGCTTCAACAGTCTGCTGGGAGACCTAAAAACCGGGGATCAATTGCATAAATTGTTGAAAAAACTGCCCCGCCATGCTTTCATCCATCTCAGCATACCTGAGCAGATTTATAAAAAGTATGATGTGCTCTTCCGACGTTTCAACCTGAATCCGGTCGATCGCTACCCATATTATGTCGTGGATTTACCAGCAAGCCATGACGAATGGTTCAACAGGCCGGGAATCTGCCGTGGCAATATCCGTCGTGCGCAAAAATCCGATGTCAAAATCGAATTCGGCGGTCAGGAACTTTTGAATGATTTCTACAGCATGTACCAGCATTCATATAAGCGCTGGAGAGAACAAAATCGTTCATACACCGCTCACAATTTCGAGCGTTTCAAACGGATATTCGACTTACATGGCAGCAAAGCCCGGGTCGCCCTCGCAAAGCATGATGATAAAACCGTCGCCTCGGCGATATTTATCGCCTATGAAACGATCGGTGCGACAGTCAGTGCCGGAATCGATTACAGGTTCCAGAAGATGCGCCCGGTGAATCTCTTACATTCTGAGATCATCAAATGCTTGATTGAAAAAAAAGTGAAAAAATATCACCTGGGAGGTGAGATCGGCGGAGAAAAACTGGGCCGTTTCAAAAAAACACTGGGCGCGAAAAAATACACCAGCCTGGTTCTGGCGCGTCATCGTTACCCTAAATGCAACAGGATACTTTCGCTGATTAACCGATAATCGCTAACTAATAGAGTAATTTTGATGCGTATCAATCAGGCAGAGGTTAAACGCATAAACTTCTGAAATCGTCGTCTGCGGGAAGCTGTTCAATATTGACAATTCCAGCGCTGACGGCAATCATGTAAACCGGTAACGAGAAATTATCTTTATGTCAGATGCAATTTACATACTCGGTGTATCCGCCTTCTACCATGACAGCGCAGTCTGTCTGCTCAGAGACGGTGAAATAATCTGCGCGGCACAGGAGGAGCGTTTCTCGCGTAAAAAGCACGATCACAGGTTCCCGAAACGGGCGATCAGCTATTGCCTGAATGAAGCCGGAATCACCGCCGAAAAACTCGACTATGTCGCCTTTTACGACAAACCCTGGATCAAATTCGAACGCCTGCTGGAAACCTACCTCTCGTTTGCCCCGGCCGGGATTAGATCCTTCTGGTTATCGATGCCCCTCTGGCTCAAGGAAAAACTCTGGATGGGCGATCGAATCATGCAGGAGCTGGAGGGATTTGACGGCAAACTGCTGTTTCCGCAACACCACCAGTCCCATGCCGCCTCAGCCTTTTTAGCCTCGCCTTACAAACACGCGGCCGTGCTGACCCTCGATGGGGTCGGTGAGTGGGCGACAGCTTCATGGGGGATCGGCAAGGACAATTCAGTGACGCTCAAAAGCGAGATGCATTTCCCGCACAGCCTGGGACTGCTTTACTCCGCTTTCACGTACTATACCGGATTTCGGGTCAATTCAGGCGAGTACAAGCTGATGGGACTGGCCCCATACGGTGAAGCGAAATATAAAGATTTGATATACGATAACCTGCTGGACTTAAAAGAAGACGGCAGTTTTCGACTCAACATGAAATACTTCAATTACTGCCAGGGCTTGACCATGACTTCACGCAGGTTTGACCGCCTGTTCGGGGGACCACCCCGTCAGCCGGAAAGTGAACTGACCCAAAAAGAGATGGATCTGGCACGTTCTATCCAGGAGGTCACAGAAGAGATCATGCTCCGTATGGCTCGTCATGTCAGGCGAGAAACAGACGAAAAACACCTCTGCCTGGCGGGCGGTGTATCGCTCAATTGTGTCGGCAACGGCAAGCTTTTGCGTTCGGGAATCTTCGACGATATCTGGATTCAACCGGCGGCGGGCGATGCCGGGGGTGCGCTCGGGGCGGCGCTGTACGCCTGGCATCAATACCTCGGCAAACCGCGCAGTCTTCCCGCTGACGGTCGTGACCGCCAGCAGGGATCGTATTTGGGACCATCGTGGACAAGCGACGAAATCGAACGCTGGCTGAAAAAATATGACTACCCGTATCACCGCCATGAAACCGGAGAAGTCTTAGAAAAAACAGCGCGCTTTCTTGAGGAAGAAAAAGTAGTCGGGTGGTTTTGCGGGCGGATGGAGTTCGGTCCGCGCGCGCTGGGAAGCCGAAGTATCATCGGCGACGCTCGTTCGCCCAAGATGCAGTCGACTATGAACCTGAAAGTCAAGTACCGCGAATCGTTTCGCCCCTTTGCTCCCAGCGTGATGGTCGAACATGTCAGCGAGTATTTTGAACTTGACCGTCCCTCGCCCTATATGCTGATTGTAGCACCGGTCAGAAAAGAACGCCAAAAACAGATGAACGAAAAGGAGCAGAATCTGTTCGGAATCGCCAAGCTCAATATCCCGCGCTCGGATATACCGGCGGTGACCCATATCGACTATTCCGCCCGGGTGCAGACAGTCGACCGGCGCGACAACCCCCGCTATCATCGCTTGATCGAAAAATTCAGGGAACGAACCGGCTATGGTGTAATCGTCAACACATCTTTTAACGTGCGGGGCGAACCGATAGTCTGCACTCCGCAGGACGCTTACCTGTGTTTTATGCGAACCGAAATCGATGTTTTGATCCTGGAGGATCTGATTTTGTATAAACAAGAGCAACCGCCGTTAAAGGAAGACGTCGACTGGCGGGAACTGTTTGAACTGGATTAAATAAATGCTGAACAGGCTTGATAAATCAAAAAGTGAATTGCGTAAATTCGGTATCACTATCGCGGCTGGATTCGCGGTTTTAGGAGGGATCTTCCTCTGGCGAGAAATCGGAGCATGGCCATACTTATTCATCGTCAGCGGACTGTTTTTGACTACCGGGCTGGTCGCTCCGAAAATTCTTGCGCCTGTAGAATATGTCTGGATGAAAGTTGCCCATGCGATCGGGGTGGTAGTAACTTATATCCTTTTGACTTTGACTTACTATTTAGTGATCACTCCGACCGGTCTCTTAATGAGACTGTTCGGCAAGGATCCGATGAATCGCAAATTCGAG
>WJMC01000146.1 GCA_014728145.1 Candidatus Zixiibacteriota bacterium
CGTTCTCTGACCGGCCATGTGGGGCACGTCTTCCGTTCCAATCTCCGCTTCTTTGTGGAATATACTTACGAGATGGAATCAGAAGAGTCCAGAGTCGTAACCGGCTTCGTGGGAGCCTTCTAGATAACATCACAGCTGTTAAAATAAAAACCGCCGGTTCATGCACCGGCGGTTTTTATATATGCGCTGTTTCTAGGTGGTTATATGCTTGCTGAATTCTCGTGCTCGCTTTTATCCTTGGAAAACAATGTCGCGATGAAATAGTGAATCACTAATCCAAGCCCTGCAAACATGGCCACCATACCAACCCGGATTTCATCAGTCTGATATCGAAACGGCAGGAACTCGACTCCCACCAGGCCGATTCCGGCCCCCAGCAGGACCAGGCCCCACTTTATGGAATCGTTATGTCCATTTACGTGCCGTGACAAAAACTTCACCTTCTCGTTGACCAGGCCCTTTTCGATCAATTTGTGTTTAACTTTATAATCCATGGCATACTTGACGATCAGGACCGCCGCGCCAAACACGATTATTACCGGCGATACTTCCCAGAAACCATCCATTTTAATCCTCCTCAGAAGTTATTGTTTCTGCTCTATCTGACCGGAGCACGTCTCAAAGGTTGCAGATTTTTATAAGAAATTACTGCAACATTTATTTATACTAACTGTCAGATCAATAAGGAAATGAGAAAATATGGTCGAAAAGAGAGCCCTTGTTGAACGAATACTGGCCGGTGATCAATATGCCTTTGAACAACTTGTGCGGGATTATCAGAAGCTGGTCAGCCATATTGTCTTCCGTATGATAGCCAACCCGGCCGACCGGGAGGATATCTGCCAGGAGGTTTTTATGAGAGTCTATAAAAATCTCAAGAGTTTTCGATTCGATTCCAAGCTCTCGACCTGGATCGCGAGGATAGCCTATAACGGCTGTCTGAACTATCTGGAGAAGAAAAAAGTGCCCTTGTACGATGATATAATTGAAGATGATTCGCTGACAATCGAAAACCAGGCCGATCAGGCCCCGAGTCCTGATATGAATTCCGAGGATTTCGAGCTCTCAAAAATTCTAAATAATGAGATCGAAAAGCTTCCGGTACGTTACCGGACGATCCTGACTCTGTATCATCTGGATGAGATGAGCTATGATGAAATCGGCAAGGTGACCGATCAGCCCTCCGGCACTGTCAAAAGTTACCTTTTTCGAGCGCGGAAGATGCTCAAAAAACGCCTGGAAATGAGATACAACCGGGAGGATCTATGGCGATAGATCATCTGACAGACGACTTGCTTCAGGAATATATCGATGGCAGTCCTCAAAACCGCGAAGAACTCCAGGCCCACCTGGCGGATTGCCCCCAATGTCGCGAGCGTCTGGCCGAATACGAGAAGCTGTCAGGTTACCTTGCAATTGAGCCGAATTTCGAACTTTCCGCTGATTTCGCGCATACCGTCGCCTCGGCTGTCGAGGAGGATTCGACTGAAAAAATCCTGTTCAAATTATCACGCGCGGTTATCTGGCTGGTCGGCATATTCGCCTGCTTTTTTTCGGTCTGGTATTTCTCCGACCAGGAATTGATCCAGGGCAGTCTCGATAAGGTTGAGGGAAGCGGTCAGAGCGCTTTTGACCTGACTTTGAAATCCTTTCAGAATCTCTTCGAAAACATCGGGCTTGATGTTAACCTGGTCTTCATGGTTGCCGTCGTGATAGGTGCGATTGTGCTGGTCGATAGGCTGGTGGTCCACGCGCGCAGGACTGCTACAACGAGCTGTTTTATCTAAGACTGATCGAGCTTATCCCTCTCGCTTTTTAAGGCAAATGATTTATCATCGACCGCCCGTTGGACCGCCAGGATTCCATCGAGATGATCGCATTCATGCTGAAGAAGTTGTGACAAATCACCGCCCAGTACAAGGTTTTGTTCCGACCAGTTGAGATCACGGTAATCGATCTGGCCTTTTTTATGGCGATGGACTTTCACCAGAAGTTCCGGGAAGCTCATACAGTTGTCCCAGAGTTCGATCATCTCCTCGGACATATCTTTTAGAACCGGATTGACCAGGATCAGGTCGGTACCGATATGGGCAAAGACCAGCCTCTTTTTGACCCCGATCTGGGGAGCTGTGATCGCCAGACCGAAACCGTGGCGCTCACGAAAATCCAGCAATGTATCACGCAGGTCATCTGTCACCCGCGCGATATAATCCAGCTCATCCGGCCAGACCTGTTCCGATTTCTCATATAACTCGGGATTGCCGAGTTTCAGTATCTCTTTTACAGCCATATCTATTCCTTTGAAAGATCGATTATTTCAGGATTCGCGGCTTTCAGGTAATCTTCAGTTTTCATCACGATCGAGTCTGTCAATGATCCGGCATTGAAAGCGATCTTCTCATTTTCAACAATCGAGCGGTCGACGTATAATTTCAGATCCAGAATGGGTCGTCCGAAGGGGGGCACCGCTCCCGGCACCAGGCCGGTCAGGTCATAGAGCTCATCGCGGTCGGCAAAACGGATTCTCCTGCAGTTGAAATGCTTCTTGATCTTCTTCGAGTTGGTTTTTAATGACGCGCTCAGGACGAATAGTCGGAATGTTTCATCGGTTTTGATCACCAGGGCTTTGCCACCGGTTTTCAGGTCTTCGCCACGAGCTCTGGCCGAAGCTTCGGAGGTTGTCGTCGGCTCATGATGCACTGTTCTGAACTCAATTTCCTGATCACGTAAAAATATACAAATTTTCTCGAATATATCCATTTCAGCCTGTCAGTTTTTCGATGATTTTTTTGTGTTCGGGGTATTTAGCAATCAACTCCTCTCTGTCAGCAGGCTCGTAATCATCGTAGTCGAAACCAGGCGCCATGGTGGTTCCTAATAATGCGAACTCTCCGCCCGGGGCAAGGATCGCTCCCTGCCAGACATCTTTGGGCACCAGGTGCTGGACTTTCTGGTCGTTAAATATATCCGCTCCGAGAGTGACTGATGCGCTTTCACCATCTGGATACAGATTTACCATTTCGACCGGGTCGCCCAGGTAGAAATGAAAGATCTCATCGGATTTGAGGCGATGGAGTTCCGATTTCGTATCCGCTGTGAGCAGATAGTATATCGAAGTCGCCAGGCTCTTATCTGTTTCGTAACGTCCGGGCAAACAGCCCGCCTTTAATTTATCCGTTGAACGATAGATTTCGGCGAAGTAACCGCCTTCTTTCGGGTGAGGCCTTAGCTCCAGCAGTTCGATTATTTTTTCGATGTCAGTCATCTTCAGGCTCGTTGATCCTCTGTAATTTCTGCCAGCTGTGACGGTCCAGGAAACTGCCCTCGACATTGGATTCCATCTCGTGGAACATCTTGAGGGGCACAGCAAAAGTCAATATATCCTTGCCGAGAGTTTTCGCGGTAAAGACCCGGGCGGAGATATCTGTCAGGCCGATCACCGCGCGCGGTTTTTCGGCTTTGGATTCGTGATAGGCAAGAATCCCGACCGACTGACATCCGGCGCAGAACGGGGCATAGACCGCGTTCATATCATCGCGCTCGTAATGAGCCATGACAGTCAAAGCCGAGAGCTGATCCGGATTGACCGGGAAAACCACCACCACCGGTTCTTCCGTTTTTTCATCGACTTCCGGCAATGGCCTGAAGACAACATATTTAGCGGGTACATCGATCATCGGCAGGTTCTCGAGATATTTTTTGACCAGTTCCGGTGATTTGACATAGCGTTCACCCTCAGCCAGGTTGTCATGAGTTTGATCGCGCACATACGGACGTACCTCCTCGAGGGATTCCTCGCCTCCCTCACGACGGATATTTCCTATAGATAAAAAATGATGGAAGCATTCGATTCCGCCCGGCCATCTCTGTTCATAGACATTGCCGAATCCGAGACCGGTCCCTCCGCCGAAACATCCGAAAGTATCCCGGTCAAAGACCGCGGTCTTGCCACGGGCGGCCTGCGCAAACAGGCTCATCACACAGCCCCAGCGCCCCCCGGTAAATTGCCTGGCACCGTCGGGTTTATCATCGCTCCAGAGTATCGCCACCGGGTTATGTTTGAGTTTCAGTTTTTCCGCGAGTTTGGATTGCATAGAGTTACCTCGTTGTTGTCATGAGATTCACAGCACCTATGATAATACGAATGGTAAAGTCAAGTCAATAGGTTCGTGATTCATGACATTTGTCACCTGATAGCTTTCAGGCGGTGGGATTTCTGATCATTGAATCTAAATGACACTGAGCCTGCCTGTACATCTTGAAGATGGTTCGAATTTGAGTTGAGAGCGACAAAAAATTATGACGCAAATATCGCCGTGCTTCTTTCGCGACAGGATTCACTGCGAGGTGATCAATTCTATCAACTCGTCATCAGAAGGCAAAAGCTCAGACTCAACCAGACGCGGAACCAAAACCCGCCAGTTCTCATCCATCTCGAAAACGTCTTTGAAAATCGGCAGGGACATCTCAACTTCTTCGGCAGTTACCAGAGCGACCGCATACCAGAACAGAATCTCGGGGTTGCCCTCGGCCAGGTCGGACGCCATGCCATAGGCCTCGCTGGCTTTGTCGAAATCACCCGCGGCAATATGCTCATCGCCTTCATTCATGTAATTGTAGGCGCGCGTGATATTCAGGAGTCGACGCAGTTCAACCAGCGGCTCAGAGGAATCATCCACACGAATATCGACTAATTTATCGCGCCATTCGATCCCGCTTGGATCTCCACTGACCACGATCATGGCCGCCGATTGTTTACCGCGGATATCACCGCCTTCGGCCTGGGCCGCCTCCAGCGCCGCCATCATCCTGTCGGCCAGATCTCCCTCGCTGTTCTCATAGGCCTCGGCCATAGCATCCCAGACTGTACTTTTCTCCATCAGGTTGGCCTGCACTGAATAGAACCGGCCCGCATGATGCCCTGCTTCGGCGATACAGTTTTCACCCGTGTGAGTGGCGACATTACCGTATGAATCGATCATTGCCACCTGGCGAACGTCATAATTCGGATCGCTGGCAATCACGCCTGCGAGTGCCTCCTGCGCCGATTTGCCGTAGCGCATCATTTCAACACCCAGCGGACCATAGGAGAAATCGGCCAGCGACTGGGTGGCCACCACACCCACACCAGGTTCGGCCCAGATAACATCGGCAACTTTGAACCAGTGTGATTGCACCGCCGCGCCAAACTGATTGGTCTCGGGATCGTAGCAGACGATCGAGTAAGTATTGACCGGCCGCACCGGCCTGGATTGATCGCTCGCCATAAGAGACGAAACCACTGCAAACAGCAGGCAGACTAAGAACACCTTTCTCATTTTCCCTCCTTAAACTGATTCTATATTGAATTAAACAGATAAAGAAAATCGTGGCAAGCTCTTAATTTGTTTTGTAGCTTACCGTTTCGGAAAATATAATTTGTCAGTGCTATATGCGATTGAGGTCGTTTTGATCGAATTTCCTGTATCAGGGGTGGAAACTTTTTTCTGGTTGCCGACGGTCGTGGCTTTTCTGATATCCTGCCTTACTTCGATGGGTGGTATTTCGGGAGCTTTCGTGATCCTGCCCTTTCAGGTCTCGATACTGGGCTTTAGTTCACCTGCGGTTTCGCCCACCAATTTGATCTTCAATATCGTCGCGATTCCATCCGGGATCTATCGTTTCATGCGCGAAGGCCGGATGCTCTGGCCTCTGGCAATGATAATAGTCGCCGGCAGTCTTCCGGGCCTTTTGGCCGGGGTAGTCATCCGTGTAACCTGGTTGCCCGATCCGCAGAATTTCAAGCTGTTTGCCGGATTCGTTCTGCTACTGATCTCGTTTAGGGTGTGGCTGGATCTATTCTCACCGATAAAAACTGGTCGAATACAAACACAAAAATCCGATCCGGCAACAAACAAGTCATTCGCTGTTTCAAATGTATCCTATCGCCTGAGAAGGTTATCATTTGATTTCGATAATCAAAATTACAGAGTCTCTAATTTGGGACTATTCGCCTTGTCCCTGGTTGTTGGGCTGGTGGGCGGTGCTTATGGAGTCGGGGGCGGAGCATTTATCGCACCGGTTTTGGTATCGGTCTATCGACTGCCGGTCTATACCGTGGCGGGGGCGGCCCTGACCTCGACATTTGTAACTTCCATACTTGGAGTGATTTTCTACGCCATTCTGGGCCAGGAATTAAGCTCTGCCCGGGAAACTGTCCGGCCCGATTTCCTGCTCGGACTCGCATTCGGATTGGGCGGAGCGGCGGGAATGTATCTCGGGGCGAGGATTCAAAGATATCTACCGCAGAAACTGATCAAGCTGATTTTGGGCTTCTCTGTCACGGCCATCGCATTAAAATACATACTGGGACACTTCCTCTAATCAGGATGATTTATTTTTGAGCATTTCGGTGCGATATTTTATTGACAAATCGAGCTGAAAACATTATCAACCCATCATGGATGGCAGACTGATTTCAACACTCGCACTGGCATTTTTGCTGTTATTTCCACTGCCTCTGGTTTCCCAGACAGATTCCTTCGAGGTCAACGACACGACCTGTGAAAACCCGCAGGAGGAAGTCGCTTCCAGCCAAAATCAAGCCGACCAGGAGCATGGTGCATCATCCGCCAACCCGGTCGATGAGCATGAAGAGGAGGCTCGAAAAACTAGCAGGTCAGCCGGCATCTGGGATTTCCTGCTGGGCGGGAAATACCTCGGTTTCGCTGTCCTGATGATAGTCGGTATTGTGCTATTGTTCTGGCGCAAGGCCAACGTCTGGGTGCGAGCCGGTGTGATGAGCGCGGCTTTTGTGCTCTATGGACTGGATTACTTCTATCCGCTTCACCCCTCTCCGATGTGCGCTTTGACCAAGGCGTTTATGTTCAAATTCACCTTCGGGTCATTTTTCCCCGCTTTTCTGGCGTTGATTTTTGCTATGCTGATTCCGAGCCTGTTTGTGCGCAAATGGTTCTGCGGATGGGTCTGTCCATTGGGTGCTTTACAGGACCTGGTCAACAAAATCCCCCATAAATTTCATTATCGAAAATTCAACTTCACCGCTTTCAACAGCGTGCGCATTGCTCTTCTGGTTCTGTTTGTCGTGACTTTCTTTATGGTCAGAGAACAGATCGCGGGACTTGCAGAAAACATGGATGCCGATCCTTCGGGTGGTATCTGGGCGGCGTTTTCGAACTACAACTTATACGAGCCGATAAATTTCTTCGAACTTTTGCACTGGCAGATCGACACGATCTTCATAATCATGATGTCCCTGCTGGTGATCTCGAGCCTGATCCTGTATCGTCCGTTTTGCTACCTGATCTGTCCGATCGGGGCAATTACATGGGTTCTGGAAAAGATCGCGCCTGGACGTGTCCGGGTCAATCACAACCTCTGCACCGACTGCGGAAACTGCCGTGACCGAGCCCCCTGTCCGACGATATATAAGCTTCTGGATAAGGAAACAAAGTCAGCCCCGGATTGCACCTCCTGCGGAGAGTGCCTGGGCGACTGCGAGTTCGACGCCATCAAGTTCAGCTTTAAAAAGTAAGCTTACCTGGCCGCCTCCGACTGGTCAATAACTTCCGCTTCATAGCCGATAACCTTTACAGCTTCAAGCAGTTTGTCCACATCCGGCCTATCCGGACCATATTCGACAACCGCGCGGTCCGCTTCCAGGTCGACCTTGGCCGTATCGACATTGGGAACGCTCTCGAGCGCTTTGGTAACACGTTCAACACATTTATTGCAGGTCATCCCGCTAACTTTGAGATCAATCACTTTCGCCTCGCTTCCGGTTTTCGAACAGGCCAGCAGTATGATTACCGCGGCCACAATCGCCAGAGCTATCAACTCGACAATCAAGGTTTTCATTTAGCTTCCTTTCCTATCGCTTCACTGTTTACTATAATGAATCTTAATAATCATTGTTCCATATTAGAAAATCCAACGCCGATGAGCAAGCTCGACAAGCCGAAAAAGATTACTGCATGGATATATAATACCAATTTAATCGCATATCTTGTGAATTTTCTCACATTTTTATTTTATCAATCGATAAAGCCCTTGACAAACAGGTAAGAAGTGTTAATATCACGATGCCTGTGGGAAACGAGGATTAAGGCATTGGAAACTGAACAGATGAAAAAGGTGTCAATTCTCAATGATAACCACAGCCGACCGGAAAGCGGCCGACTGCATGCAAAATCATCTTCATTTCCACGGTTTTCTGATCATCTCTTCAAAAAAACTCAACATCTAAATGGAGTTGTAAAATGAGTACGGGAGCATTCAATCCGTTCAAGATGGCCCAGGCTCAGTTCGACAAGATCGCCGAACTTCTGGAGCTGGACCAGGCTGCTCGCGACATTCTGCGCAGTCCTATGCGCGAATACAGTTTCAATATACCGGTGCGTATGGATGACGGCACCGTTCAGATCTTTCGGGGCTTCAGGGTCCAGCACAATGATGCGCGTGGACCGGGCAAGGGCGGTATCCGCTTCCACCCCCAGGAAACGATCGATACCGTGCGCGCGCTGGCGATGTGGATGACCTGGAAGACGGCGGTGGTTGATATTCCGCTAGGCGGTTCCAAGGGTGGCGTGATCTGCGATCCGCATAACCTCTCGATGCGCGAACAGGAAGCGCTCTGCCGTGGCTGGGTACGTCAGCTGGCTAAGGATATCGGTCCGTACCGTGATGTGCCTGCTCCGGATGTCATGACCAGCGCACAGCACATGCTCTGGATGCTCGATGAATTCGAGACCATCCACGGTGAAAAGAAAACCGGCCTGATTACCGGAAAGCCGGTCGGTATGGGAGGCTCCCTGGGACGCACTGAAGCTACCGGCTACGGTGTCATATATACCGTTCGCGAAGCCCTCAAGGAGCTGGATATGAGGCCGGATCAGGCGATCGCCTCGGTGCAGGGATTCGGGAACGTGGCCCAGTATGCCATCAGGCTGTTCAACCAGATGGGTGGACGGGTCGTCTGTGTTTCATGCTGGGACCAGGACGACCAGACCTCCTATTCGTTCCGCAAGAACGATGGAGTCGATATGGATGAGCTTTTGAAAATTACAGACAGGTTCGGCGGTATAGATAAAGACAAGGCGCGAGATCTCGGTTACGAGGTCCTTCCCGGTGACGCCTGGATCGAGCAGGAAGTAGATATCCTGATTCCCGCCGCTTTGGAAAACCAGGTTACGGCTGAAAATGTCAAAAAAATCCATAAGAGAGTCAAGCTGGTCGCGGAAGGCGCAAACGGCCCGACCACACCTGAGGCCGACCAGGCCATTCATGAGCGCGATATCTTCATGATCCCTGATTTTCTGGCCAATGCCGGTGGTGTGACCTGCAGTTACTTTGAACAGGTTCAGTCGAATATGAACTACTTCTGGGAAAAGGATGAAGTCCTCGGCAAGCTCGATATCAAGATGACCTCCGCCTATATCGCCGTCAGCGAATTGGCGCGCAAACGCAAATTGTATATGCGCGATGCCGCCTACGTGATTTCGATCGGCAGGGTGGCGCAGGCATGTGTCGACCGTGGCTGGGTCTGATCTTCAGGACAGTTTGTTATTATATACCCCGGGTTTAAAAGCCCGGGGTTTTTTATGCAGTCAGGGATTCGAATTTAAACAGTTACGGCATCAATGCTTGCTTTCGGATCGATAATGTGATACATTCCCTGCGGAGGAATAATAGGGCGATGCAGAATAACAGGCTCTCCCGGGCTGTTGACAAAGTTCCGGTCTTCAAACGCAAGTTCTTCGCAAGCGAAGAGCCGATCACTCGTATCGGTTACGATTCTATCGGGGGCAAAGCTCTCGGCCTGGCATTTATTCATGATTTCTTGAAAGATCAACTCGATCGTAATTTTTTTTCCGGAGTAGAGATCACAATCCCGCGTTTTACGGTGCTCTCGACCAGCTTGTTCGACAGCTTCATGAAACACAATAAACTTCAAGATATCGCCTATTCCGATGCTCCCGACGATCGTATCGCCCACGCTTTTCAGAATGCTGACCTGCCGGTCGAATTTCTGGGCGACTTGAGGGCCTTGATATCGGACACGAAAACTCCATTGGCGATACGCTCCTCGAGCATGCTGGAAGACGCAATCTATGAACCCTTTGCCGGTGTCTACGGCACCAAGATGATTCCGAACAATCAACCCTCTATCGACCAGCGCTACAGTTTTTTGACTGAGGCGATAAAATTCGTTTACGCCTCGACTTTTTTCCGCGATGCCAAGAGCTATATCCGGGCTACGAATAAGAAGACCGAAGATGAAAAGATGGCGGTCATTATCCAGGAAGTTGTCGGGCTCCGGCACGACCAGCGGTATTACCCGCATATCTCCGGCGTGGCACGATCCTACAATTTCTATCCAACCGGTCATGCGAAACCCGAGGATGGCGTAGTCGATCTGGCATTGGGACTTGGTAAAACGATCGTTGACGGCGGTGTGGCCTGGACATTTTCGCCGGCCTATCCCAAAAGCGTTCCACCCTCCAATTCTATCGGAGATCTTTTAAAAGATTCCCAGACAAAATTCTGGGCTATTAATATGGGCAAACCACCTGAACATGATCCTGTGAAAGAAACAGAATACCTCCTGCATTGCGGTCTCAAAGAGGCCGAGTTCGATGGCACCCTGGAACATATTGCTTCTACCTACTCGGCTGAGCGTGACCGCCTGGTGATCGGTACCGGTCCGAAAGGTCCCAGGCTGTTGAATTTTGCCCCGATACTTGAGTTGAACAAGATCCCGCTCGTGGAACTGGTAAAAACGCTCTTGAAGATATGTGAAGAGGCTGTCGGAACACCGGTCGAAACTGAATTCGCGATCAACCTCGACAACCGCCGGGCGTTACCGGCCCGGTTCGGATTTCTGCAGGTACGGCCGATGGTGGTCTCCGATGAAAGGGTCGAACTGAACACATCCGATTTGGAAGGTGATAATGTGCTTCTGGCTTCCGAAAAAATAATGGGCAACGGCACCCGTGATGATTTGGTCGACATAGTTTATGTCAAACCTGAGCCGTTCGAAGCCAGGTATACCCAGCAAATTGAAGCTGAACTCGAAAAGATCAACCTTGCGCTGGCCAACGAAAACAGGCATTATCTGTTGATCGGTTTCGGGCGCTGGGGATCATCGGACCCCTGGCTTGGAATCGGGGTCAACTGGGGCCAGATCGGAAACGCCCGGGTGATCGTCGAGGCGACTCTGCCCGATATGAATGTCGAGCTCTCGCAGGGATCGCACTTTTTCCACAACCTTTCCAGTTTCCAGGTGACTTATTTCTGTGTCCATCACGACCGCAAATTTAAAATCGACTGGGACTGGCTGGCGGGTCAAAATGCGATCCAGGAGACAGATTTTGTGCGTCATATTCGTCTGAAACAGCCGATACTTGTAAAAGTGGACGGGCGCGGCGGCAGAGGAGTGATTTATCATGCTCAATGAAAAGAAACCGATAGATAAGCTGATCGATGCTCTCCAGGAACGGGCCAAGGAGCTCAATTGCCTGTACCGTATCGAGGAGCTGATGAATAAACCCGAAAACGACATCGCTGATGTCTGCGAGGGTATTATTGATGCTATTCCGCCCGGATGGCAATATCCGGATATCTGTACCGCGAGAATCATCCTCGATGACAAAGCCTACCAGTCGCCGAACTTCTTTGAATCATCCTGGGTTCAGAGCGCGCCGATCGTCATTCAGGATAAAGAAGTCGGTTCGATCAGCGTTTACTACACCGAGGAAATGCCGGAAGAAGACGAAGGACCGTTTTTGAAGGAAGAACGCAAGCTGATTCATACTATCTGCGACCGGCTGGCGCATTTTATTATCTTCCAGAATATAAAAAAGGTATCACAGGAAGTAAAAACCGCCAAAAAAGACATAGTCGAACATAAACGCTCTGAGTGGGAAGTTGTACTGGATCTTCTTCATCGCACCGACAAGAATCTGTATTTTAACGTCTCCCACAAGATGCTGAACTATCTCTGCTGGAGCGGTATTACGAAGGCCGAAAAACTCCGCCAGAGTTCCGGTATGGAACGCGGTGACCAGGTTAACGGAATGGATCGGGATTCCAACCGTCCGCACGAAAAAAAGGCATTTCATCTATCCGATGAAATGGTTAAAAACATTTTCAGTATCGCTTCCGAACATCTTTCCGACCAGGAGATACTGGTTCGTCTCCAGAAGTGGATGCAGGAAGACAAACTCAGTTTCCTGATCCAGGTCGTCAACAGAAATTTATCACTGGCGACTGTCAGCGATGCCATCCGGCGCTACCATCATATGCAACAGGAGGGCATAGAACTCCACTCGACAGGTAAACGCGGGGTCGAAGTATCCCTTATCAGGCGTTTTTTATCCGACCAGCTGAACTACATCAATATCGCCAAGCAGTTCATTGAAGTCTCGGACTTCTATTACCTGCTCCAGAAAGTAATCTTCTCGGCCGAAAGCCATGGCAAGCTGGGCGGTAAGTCAGCCGGCTTGTACCTGGCGGCCCAGATACTGCGAAAATCAACCGAATACGCTGACCTTCTGGGCAGTATCAAGGTCCCGCGGACGTGGCATATAACTTCCGATATGTTGCTTCACTTTATGCATTACAACAATTTCGATGAGATCGTGGAGCAGAAATACAAGGACATCAACCAGATTCGTTATGAATATCCTCATATCGTCCAGACTTTTAAAAACAGTCATTTCCCACCGGAAATGGTGAAGGGATTGTCTGTCGCTTTGGACGATTTCGAGGAAAGACCTTTGATCGTACGCAGTTCAAGCCTCTTGGAAGACCGTATGGGTTCCGCTTTTTCGGGCAAGTACAAGAGTCTCTTTCTGGCCAACCAGGGCACAAAAAAGCAGAGACTGGAAGCTCTTTTGGATGCTATCGCCGAGGTCTACGCTTCAACTTTTTCGCCCGACCCGATCGAATACCGGGCTGAACGAGGCCTGATCGATTTCGGCGAGGAAATGGGTATCATGATCGAAGAAGTCGTAGGTACGAAAATCGGCCATTACTTCATGCCTTCTTTTGCGGGGGTGGCTTTCTCGAACAACGAATTTCGCTGGTCGCCGAGAATCGACCGCAAGGACGGCCTGGTCAGGCTTGTGGCCGGCCTGGGAACACGCGCGGTCGACCGTCTGGCTGATGATTACCCGGTTTTGATCGCGCCCGGGAAACCTAATCTGCGGGTCAATGCCAGTCTCGATGAGGTAATCCGTTATGCGCCTAAATACATAGATGTAATCAATCTCGAGACAAACAGCTTTGAGACGATAGAGGTCGAAGAACTGTTAAGAAATTACGGGGATGAAGTTCCGGGCATCAAGAACATGATCTCGATAAACCAGGAGGGAGCATTGCGCAAGCCCATGGGTTTAGGTCCGGATTTCGAAGAAGATGATGTAGTCATCACTTTTGATGGTCTGGTCAGCAAAACTCCTTTCATCAAACAGATGCAGACTATCCTGAAGCTTCTGGAAGAGAAACTGAATACACCAGTCGATATCGAGTTCGCATCCGACGGCCATAGCTTTTACCTGCTTCAGTGCCGTCCGCAGAGCTACTCGAAGGAAAGTCAGCCAGCGCCGATCCCCAAGGATGTAGCCGAGGACAAGATTTTGTTTTCAGCTAATCGCTACGTATCAAACGGTAGCGCGACTAACATCACGCACATAGTTTTTGTCGATCCGACAGCCTACGCTGAACTGCCCGACAAGCAGAGCTTAAACGAAGTCGGACGAGCGGTCGGGAAGCTCAACAAGCTTTTACCCAAACATCAGTTCATCCTGATCGGTCCCGGACGCTGGGGCAGTCGCGGTGACATCAAGCTGGGTGTACCGGTGACTTATTCCGACATCAACAATACCGCGGTACTGATCGAAGTGGCCCGCAAACAGGGTAATTACGTTCCCGATTTATCATTTGGTACCCATTTCTTCCAGGACCTGGTAGAGGCTGGAATCCGCTATTTGCCCTTGTATCCCGATGATGATGGTGCCCTGTTCAATGAAAACTTCCTGAAAAGATCGAAAAACATCCTGCCTGACCTCCTGCCATCCTATGCACATTTAAAGAATGCCATTCACCTCATTGACATTCCCCGAGTGACCGAGGGTCAGGTTCTTCATGTTTTCATGAATGCCGAGTTGGACGAGGCTATCGGGCTGGTCACGGACCGTATCTCGCAGGTGGCCTCGGCCGCTTCAACACAGCAAAATTCCATCCGTAAAAAACCTGCCAATTACTGGCGCTGGCGGATGAGGCTCGCTGACCTGCTGGCGGAGAAAATCGACACTGATAAATTTGGTGTAAAGAATTTATATGTCTTCGGCAGTACCAAAAACGCCACCGCCGGCCCCGGCTCGGACATCGATATACTTGTTCACTTCGACGGGGACAAGAATCAGCGTGAACTTCTGATGACCTGGCTGGATGGATGGGATCATGTCATCAGTGAGATGAACTACCAGCGCACCGGTTACCGTACCGAGAAGATGCTCGACTACCATCTCGTCACAGATGAGGATATCAAAAATCGCACCAGCTATGCCGTCAAGATCGGCGCTGTAACTGATGCCGCGCGCCCCCTCAAGATCAACAAGAAAAAGAAAACTAAATAATCTCTCGCGTAGCGGAAGCCGGATTCTTAAGGTCAAACCTGATCACCGCGAGTTCAGGACCGTCGTGGGCACCATTGAACATAATCGTTCGTCCCCACAACTCCTGCCATGATCCGGTCAAACGCGTGGATTCATGTATATGCCCGTGAAGTGTCAGCCATGGCTGGCGAGACTTGATGAATCGTTCGACCGCTATACTGCCGAGATGGGGATCGAGCGGAACATGGTCTACCATCTTGCCATCCAGGTCACCCAGGTCGAGCTTGGAATTGTAGGGCGGGGTGTGAAACAGAAAGACTGCCGTTGACAGGTCATCATTGCCAGCAAGATGTTCGAGATCCTCTTTGATTGTACCAAATCGGACCCTGTGAGAATTGACTGCCACAGTGCGGGAACCTTCCTCAGGTGAACTTGCCAGCGGATCGAGGTAGCGGGAAACATCGTAACGCTCCCAGTCCTTGAGCATGAATGGAGTAGGCGGAACACAGGCATAACCATAAATGATAAACTCTTCCAGTACTTTTTTGCGCGTATGCATATAATGCCACAGACCCTCTTCATCGTACTCGATAAAACGCTGTTCTTCAATCCGTGGATCATCGTTGCCAAAAATCAGGTATATATCCGGATACCTGTCATTCAGTTTATTCCGAATCAGGCGAAGATTATATGCCAAATAGTCGTCGATGAAATCACCGTCGATATCTGATGTCTGGTAGCGCATAAACATGCCCGATGGCAATATATCACCGGCGATAAAGACGGCACGTGGTATCTCGCTGACTATCAAGTTGAAAAGCTTGTCATAACGCGATAAAAGACCGTGCAGATCGGAAACGAACAAACAGGCAAGCAATTATCTTCTCCCCAATTATGCTTGAATCAGTAACCTTCAGGCTTAAGGATAATACCCTTGTGATTGTGGCCGTTCATCCTGGCCACCAGTGGCGATTTGAACCTGAGATGACGTGTAAACTGCAGGCTCTTGACCGCCTGTTGTCGAGACAGCCATTCCCAGTCGACCATCCCGCCCTTGAAAGTCGAATTGACCGTAAAATAGCCCACCATGAATGAGGTTATATTTTGAAAGAAATGCGTTCCCTGGGAAGGCGTAACCTTGAACCCCTTCATTCCGGTTTCGACGATCACCCGTGCGCCGGAGATCTGATCCCAGGTGACCGGGATACCCAGCCAGGGGTCAGATGATCCCCAGCGTCCCACACCGATCAGCAGGTAGGGCACGCCCTTGCTGAGAAGATCACCGTTAAACCGTCCGACTTCCTCAGCTACTTCGCGCGAACGTCCCCTGTCAAAACCCTCGCGGTCGACCACAACCACATCGCGAATATCCTCGATAACTCCGTTGCCCAAAACAGTCGGCGATTGAACCAAAAGACGGTCTTCCGGGACATCCTCGACATTGAGTTCATCGGCCTCATGAGATTTGACCAGGGGACGTATCTGTAAAAAGGCGAATTCCTTCTTCATTCCCGGAGGCGTACTGAGGTTGACGGCAAATTCGATTTCAACCGGTGAATTCATTCCCCAGCTCCCCATTTCCATTATGAGGCTCAGAATCTGTGGAAGTGGAAAAATATCGGTCTGGAGAATCGGCGCGAATGTAACCAGCCGCACACCCCGCCGGGACAATCCGATCGTAATCGTATCATTATCCGGCGAATAAGTCGATCCCACATAATTTAATGTGCCGTCCTGCTCTGCAGTCTTCAGATTGAAACGACGAAGTCTGAGTTCCGGGCGGTTTTCTGTAGTTTCATCCGAATCCTCCATTTCCAGCGCATAAAACTCTTTCTGTGTATAACTCAGGGTGTCCTCGACATTGGAGAATTGGAGCACATGCCGTGGATAGCGTGGACAGAAACGAACCACCTCCTCACCCTCGACAATCATCCCCCCCAGTCCGAGAGCCATCGCTGTGATTCCATCGGAAGCTGACATTGGAGGAGTCGGGTAAAAGTTGTGTGAACGCAGAACCCCGGCAAAATCGGGATAGAATCTCTGGCCGTGCTTGAAGCCGACAAGTTTCTGGATTATGACCGCCATCTTCTCTTCCTCTAGGCGGTACGGTGTAGCTTTGATATAGCCTTTAGCGAGATGACAGAAAGTCGAGGCATACACGAGCTTAATCGCGCTTAACAACTGCTTGAGGCGGATTTCCAGGTTGATATTGATATTGGGCAACATATATGTCGCGTAAATGCCGGCAAACGGCAGGTAGCGTGAATCCTCCAGAAGCGAGGATGATCTGACTGCCAGCGGGTCCTCAACCAGTTCCAGAAACTGACGTAACTGGCGGATAATATCCTGCGGGAAATCGGCATCCAGGAAGCGTTTCCGGATGATGTCATCGTTGGCTTCATGCATCGCGAATTTTCGAAGCTCGTTATCCTGCAGGAAACGATCAAAAACATCGGTGCCGATCACGACAGAAAGAGGTATCCCGATATTGATATTCTTAAAAAGTTTACTGATCTTGAAATTCGCGATCAGGGTATTGGCAAACGCCAGACCGCGCGCCTTGCCGCCCAGTGAACCGCGTCCGATCCTCGCAAAATTGGCGGTCGAATGAAAAGTATCCGGATCAAAATCAGAAATCGATCCCAGATGACGTTCGCGACGAAATTCCCGCAGTGAATTTATCAGGTGTTCACGCAGCTTCTCAATCGAATCATAATCAGAGACACGCCTGGGGCGAAGCTTATGGGCGAGGTAGAACTCAGTACGGGTCTTCAGCCAGTTAGAAAAATGATTGCGTTCCGCATGAAAACGCAGGCTCTCAGCCGGGATATTCTCTAGTTTTCGCTCCAGAGTGCGAAGATCGCTGGCCCTGTCGACCTCGTAACCATCCGGCATACGAAAGATAAAATCTCCGAAGCTGAGGCTGTCAGTCATAAACCGCTTGAGATCAGAGAGTAATGTATCGGAACTCTTGTAAATCAGGGAGAATCCCTTCTCCTCGGCAATCTTACGGTATTCCGGCGAATCGGTCTGAAGTAATACGGGGATATCGAAATGCGATGATTTAACCGCCTGGGCAAAAGTGATTCCGGCCCGGCGGTCGACTTTGCCTTTGCGCGGGAACTCGACATCCGAGATTACGCCCAGCACATATTCCTCGTATTTTTGGTAATATTGCCAGGCCTCTTCATAGCATGAGCACAACAGGATCTTGGGACGAGCCCTCATCCTGAGCAGCTTGTCGGATATATTTATACCCTCCGCTATCAGCCCCTGCGAGTGCTGGAAAAGCTCAGTATAAATTATTGGTAAAAACGATGAATAAAAATTTACGTTGTCTTCAATTACAATCAGGCATTGCACCCCGGCGTTGGCGATATCCTCAGCGACATTGTAACGATCCTCGACGAATTTAATTATTGACAGGAGGATGCGGTAATCTCCCTGCCAGATAAACACCTTTTCGAAATCGGAAACATCGTAATTTGATATCAGCTCGTTCAACTCTCTGTTTTCGTAGGTCAGAAGCACAATCGGAAGATCGGGATTTATCTCCTTGATCTTGCGAGCCAGTTCCAGGGCCTGCATATCCCCCAGGTTCAATGTCGTGACGATCATGTCAAAACGGCCCTTTTCACGTGCCATTTCGATCGCCTCACTGCCGTTTGAGACACGGGTCAGGCGAGGTGCCTGGGAAAGGTTGAACTCGTGGTACCCGGAGAGGATCATTTCATATAGATGACCATCTTCCTCCAGGATAAACGAATCATAGAGCGAGGAGACCAGCAGAATATCGCGAATCCTGTAACGCATCAGGCTCTGGAAAAGCTGAAAACGATTCAGGTTCTCGCGTTCTTTGAGTATTTTGATGAAATCCTGCATTACTACCTATAAACTATAAGTCGCCCCCGGATGCTTAATATTTACGAATCTTATAATAAAAAACGGAGCGGGAATTTTCCACTCCGTTTTAATTCTAATTTCAGGGCAATTTCTCGATTAGATGATTCCCTGATCGATCATGGCATCGGCGACTTTCAGGAAGCCGGCAATATTGGCACCATTGACATAGTTGCCAGGGGTGCCAAAATGTTCAGAGGCATCCACGCAAGCCTTGTGGATATTCTGCATGATCAGGTTAAGGCGATTATCGACTTCTTCACGCGTCCAGGAGTAGCGCATGCTGTTCTGGGCCATTTCCAGACCTGAGACCGCCACACCACCGGCATTGGCGGCCTTACCCGGACCGTAGAGGATACCCTTATCGACGAAGAGCTTCACACCTTCAGGAACGGTCGGCATATTGGCACCTTCGGAGATCACATAGACACCAGCATCGAGTAGGTTCTGGGCGTCCTTGGCATTGATTTCGTTCTGCGTGGCAGACGGGAAGGCGCAGTCAGCCTTGTGGCCCCAGAGCGGATTGTGATCGCGGTTGGGATCAACCGGGGTGTAGGTCGCGCTGGAGTACTCGTCGGCATATTCTTTAATCCGACCGCGACGGACATTCTTGAGATCCATGATGTAATCCAGCTTCTTGCGGTCGATACCTTCCGGATCGTGGATGTATCCACCGGAATCGGAGACGGTGAGGACCTTAGCACCCAGTTCGAGAAGCTTCTCTGAAGTGTACTGGAATACGTTTCCTGAACCGGAGACCAGGCAGGTCTTACCCTCGAGGGTTTCGCCGCGTGTCTTGAGCATCTCGGCTGCGAAATAGACCGCGCCGTAACCGGTGGCTTCCGGACGAATCAAAGAACCGCCCCAGTTAGTGCCCTTGCCGGTTAAAACCCCGGTGAATTCATTTCTGATCTTGCGGTACTGGCCAAACAAAAATCCGATCTCACGACCACCGACACCGATATCACCAGCCGGTACGTCGGTATTGGGACCGATATGACGCTGGAGTTCGCTCATGAAGCTCTGGCAGAAGCGCATTACTTCATTATCCGACTTGCCCTTAGGATCGAAATCGGATCCGCCTTTACCACCGCCCATCGGGAGAGTGGTCAGGCTGTTTTTGAAGACCTGCTCAAAGGCC